>CAMOQY010000123.1 GCA_946623295.1 uncultured Lachnospiraceae bacterium
ATGAAGTTAAGACCCCACCAGTTAATCAAAAGAGCGGCGCATCCGGTCCGGTGAGCGCAGCACTTGTATCGGTTCGCCGGATGATGTATAATCCGACGTATGAAACCATATGATCCCAAAGCAAAAAGATTTATAATCACGACTCTCTGCATCATCGGCGGAAACGGGCTTCTCGCCTTCCTTGTCGCCGCATTCATCATTCCGCACGATATAGTTATGGGCGGCACTACCGGTATAGGCATAGTGCTGAACAGGATCTTCCCTTCCATAGAGGTGTCAGTGTTCGTACTGATACTCAACGTGCTGATGCTCATCCTCGGGCTTGTCGTTCTGGGAAAAAAATTCTTTCTGACCACTATTGCGAGCTCCGTTCTTTATCCCGTTATGCTCGGAGCTTTCCAGCGCATCCCCGGAATCGGCACAATGACCGACAATCCTCTGCTCGCGGCGCTTTTCGGCGGAACTCTGCTGGGCGTTGCCCTCGGACTCGTGATGCGGGTAGGCTCCTCTACAGGCGGCATGGACGTGGTAAACCTGGTGTTCAGCAAATGGTTTCACCTTCCGGTCGCGATCTTCGTATACCTCGCAGACATAATCGTCGTAGGCGGTCAGGCCTTCTTTGTTCCCGCGGAGCAGACGCTCTTGGGCGTGCTCGTGCTCGTCCTTGAGACGATTATCCTTGATAAGGTCATGATTCTCGGCAAAGCCCAGATACAGGTCTTTGCAGTCTCGTCTAAACACGACGAGATACGCGAAGCGCTGCTCGACGAGCTGGACGTCGGCGTTACGATGTCGGTGATCGAGACCGGACGTCTGCATATGTCCAGCAAGGGCGTCATGTGCGTCATACCCCAGAGAAAGCTGTACGCCGTTACCGAACTTATCCGTGCCATCGATCCTGACGTATTTGTCACGATCACACAGGTCCGTGAGGTACGCGGACGGGGCTTCACCATAGAGCGCAAGCATATATCCGAGTAAACATATCAATATCCCGAAATCAACACCGCATCAGTATTCGCAGTCTGGATTAAATATAAATAAACAGATCTAACGAGGAACCATATGAAAGCTATAAATGTCATGAACTTCGTGAGGCACTGCGACCCGCGCATAGAGAATTCAGAAGAAATACTGTACAATACCACCCGCAGAGAGCTGGAGCTCGTCAGGGAATTCGATCTGCCCGCTACTTTTCTGCTGCAGTATGACGCGCTGATCGATCCGCGCTATCAGGAGCTGTTTTCCGACGCGGGTGAAAAGCTCGAACTCGGGCTGTGGCTTGAGATCGTAAAGCCGCTTACGGATGCAGTCGGACTTCCCTGGCGCGGACGCGAGGACTGGGAATGGGACTGGCACGTGGTGCCCGGTTTTTCCATGGCCTATACTCCGGAGGACCGCTGCCGCATCATCGATGAGTGCATGAATAAATTTCATGAGGTGTACGGCGCGTATCCCCGTACTACGGGCAGCTGGCTTCTGGATACCGTCACTGCCTCCTATCTGCTGGAGAAGTATCATGTCTCTGCGCTCGCCATCTGCCGCGATCAGACGAATACCGACGCCTACACGCTTATCGGAGGATACTTCAATCAGGCCTATTATCCATCAAAAAAGAACATATTCACGCCGGCTCAGAGCCGGAAAATGCAGCTGGACGTACCTGTATTCCGTCTGCTCGGCCCCGATCCCGTCCACAATTACGACAACGATCGCTATCTCCACGGACCGGGAGCACAAATATACAAAGACGGCGAAGTCCCACAGGGCTGCTATACCATGGAGCCCGTCTGGGGTCCCGGTTCAAATCCCAAAATCATGGACTGGTTCTTCAGGACCTACTTTGAAAACGAGGATCTTGGGTTCTCATATATGCAGCTCGGCCAGGAAAACAGCTTCGGCACCATAGATTTCCTGCCTGCTCTGCGCGTGCAGCTGGAAAAGGCCTGCCGCCTTCCCGGCGTCGTCTTCCTGACGATGGGCGATACGGGCGAGGCTTTCCGCCGTCTCTATCACGATCTGACTCCGGCCACCTGCGTATGCGCCACCGACGACTGGAACCGCGGCAGCGAAGTCCAGAGCGTTTACTACGACTGCAAAAACTACACCGCGAATATCTTCCGCGATGGCGGAAGGATCTTTATCCGCAGCCTGTACCGTTTCGATGAGAACGTCCCCGAGCACTATCTGGATACACCCTGCGAGACCTGGGACGCCACATATGAGAACATCCCCGTCATAGATACTCTGCGTGGGAATGACACTTCTGGTCTGACTCTTGCAGAAGGCAAGGGGCCCTTTACCACAGAGCGAAGCGGGGACTGTCTGACGATCCGCTGGGAAGACGGATATATAACCTTTGCGCCGGAAAAAATAGTCACCGCCGGGGACTCCGAAAACAGCCTCGAAAAAACAATCTTCTCAGTATGACGGGCGCGTAAAGCGCATGCGGCGAAGCAGCGGATACCGTATACGAGTCGGCGAGCCGACGGATTCTGACACTTCAAAGCAAGTACGGCAGACAACCCGCACAGAGCGACAGATCAAATAACCAAATGAAACACGGGCGACGGCATTTCGCCGCGCCCGTGCTTCCTTATCTCAGAATGCGCTCTCTTAGTCCAGATAGCCCTCGCGTGCTTTTACGTTAAAGCGCTTCTCGAGCTGATGCAGGTTTTCGTCGGTGATCGTGTTGAGCACAGGCAGGTGCGCTATCTTCATATAGATCAGCGCTCCCTTTTCTGCCGTCTCGATCAGTCCGAAGGTCTCGTCCAGATTCTTTCCTGAGCCATAGATACCGTGAGCTGCCCAGACCACGAGCCTCGCGGTCTTCATCTTCTCTGCAGTCGCTATACCGATCTCGTTTGTGCCGCAGACCATCCACGGCAGGACGTTTACTCCATCCGGGAATACGACGATACACTCGGTGCTCATGCGCCAGAGCGTACGCGTAAACTCCCGCTCGTCCAGATCGTGAACGTAGGTCATGCTCAGGAGATTCTGAGGATGGCAATGCATGACGACGCGGTTTTCCGGATCCACGGAAAGCCTTGCCGCATGGCTCATCATATGGGTAGGGAACTCCGACGTAAAGCTGCCGCCGTCCGACAGACCCCAAAGCAGCTCCGCCGTACGTCCTCTGTCAACTATACGTACGATACCGAGGTTGCCCGCGGGATCATACTGCATGTTTTTAAAATACTTGCCGGTGCCGGTGACGAGAAAATATTTTCCATCCAGCTCGGGCGTCTCAAAGCCGGTGCTGATACGTCTCGTAACAGCAGTAAGATCGAGATAGTTGCGTACCTCATCCTCATCGAGCATCAGAGAGATATTTCCGCCGTTCCTCTCATCCCAGCCATGATCGTACATATTTGTAGCGATCCTTATCATTTCCACCAGAAACGGTGCCGAAAGCATAGGTCTCATACACGTGCCTCCAAAACTTCCTTTTCATATTTTTCGATCTCGGAGAACCATTCGCCGTCGGCGGGCTTGCCGCAGAGACGGCAGTACTCGTCCCATACCTCTCCGAAGGGCATGGTCTTGAGCTCTTCCTGAGCCACCATGAGCTCAGTAAAGTTTCCGCTATCCTGAAGCTCTCTGAGCCTGTCATTGGGCTGGAGCAGCGCGTAGAGCAGCGCTTTCTGGGTATTGCGGTATCCGGTCACCCACGCGCTGATACGGTTGATGGAAGCGTCAAAATAATCGAGAGCGATATGCACTCTGCCTTCAAGGCCGCCGCAGCGGACGATCTCTCTGGCGATCTCGCGGGTCTCATCATCAAAGAGCACCACATGGTCGCTGTCCCAGCGTACAGGTCTGGTCACGTGAAGCGCGATCTCCGGGAAGAAAGCCAGCAGCGCAGGGATCTTGTCGGAAACCACCTCGGTAGGATGATAGTGGCCGTTATCCATGAGCGGGATGCATTTGTCTTTGTTCATGGCGGCGTAGCTGAGCGCAAACTCGGCGGAACCTACCGTGTAGGACTCCACGCCTATACCAAAGACCTTGCTCTCAATGCAGGGCTTGACCTTTGCAAAATCAAACGGTTCGCTGAGGATCTCATCGATCGAATCACGGTACCTCTCGCGCGGGCCAAGACGGTCGGCGGGGATATCCTTGAGACCGTCGCCGGTCCAGATATTCATGATGCACTCCTCGCCCAACTCCTCAGCCAGATATTTGGAGATGCGGATGGAAGCCTTGCCGTGGTCGATCCAGAAGCGCCTGGTCTCCTCATTGGGGCTTGAAAGCGTCAGCGGATCGCACTTGGGATGAGAAAAGAAAGTCGGATTGAAATCACAGCCAAGTCCTCTCTCCTTGCAGAAGTCGACCCACTTTTTAAAGTGCCTGGGCTCCAGCTTGTCTCTGTCGGCCCAGTCGCCGTCCTCGAAAATAGCGTAGCTGGCGTGAAGATTCATCTTAGGCCTGCCGGGGATGAGTGAAAGCGCTTTGTCGATATCGCTCATCAGCTCCTGATACGTGCGGGCGCGGCCCGGATAGTTGCCTGTGGTCTGGATACCTCCGGTAAGCGGCTTGGAAGGGTCTGTGTCAAAGCCCTTCACGTCGTCGCCCTGCCAGCAGTGCAGACTCACGGGAACATCCCTGAGTTTTTTCATTGCGGCGTCGGTATCGATCCCGATCTTCGCGTACTTTTCTTTGGCGTCAGAATAGCTCATAAAACCTCCTTATCAGCATAAATGTGAAATAATTGTCAATCTCACGGATATTATACACTTTTTAACTCATATATCAAGCATCAACACCGCCCGGCGCGACCCTTTTTTCAACCTGCCCGATGCATTTTCCGCATGGAACATCGTGCTCTATACCAGCACTGCCCCTCGCCCTATACGAGCACCGCGCCGCCGCACACTTCCTTAAAACGCTGCGCACTCTCCCCTTCGCAGATCATGTACTCCACCGATGAAAGCGCGCACTGCACGTAGGGCGCCGATCCCCCGAACTTGCTGCTGTCGCAGAGAAAGACCCGGCGAGCAGCGCTCGAAAGCATAGCTT
>CAMOQY010000124.1 GCA_946623295.1 uncultured Lachnospiraceae bacterium
GACTACACAGGCTGGGACGACAATAATCCGAACGTCAATTATATTGTCGGCGCAATGTATCAGGAGATCTTTTCCCTGAGCGATACCCAGAAGGCGCAGTACAAGGCAGCTTTCGAGAACATGGCGGATGAAAGCAACTATCCGTTCTATTTCCACTGCTCGGCAGGCGCGGACAGAACGGGAACGTTCGCCTATCTGCTCTACGGACTTATGGGAATACCCTATGAGGATATCCGCCCCGAATACGAGCTTACTTCCTTCAGTGCGATCGGACAGCGCGCGGCCACTCTCTACAGCGGCCAGCTGTCGATGGACGGAACTCACGCCCGGATGCTGGAGAGCTACGGCGAGGGCTCGGACGATCTGCAGGCTGCGGTCAGGAAGTTCCTCACCGAATATGTCGGCGTAGGATCCGATACGCTGGATGCCATAGTGAATATCCTGCTGGAGGCCGACGCTGAGCCCAACGAGGCGCCGCACCTGCTCACGGTAGATGTTCTCGGCAGCAAGACGACGTATCAGGCCTTTGACGGGATATACTTTATGCCTGAGAGCCCGAGCGCCATGGGCAAGCTCTTTAAGGGCTTCTACGAGGGCAGCACGCAGTATACCGGCTATGCCGACAGGGATATGGAGCTTACGGCCGTATTCGAGGATATCGAGTACGAGCCCTACGATCAGATCTCGCTTATAGATCTCGGCGTTCAGGAGGAAAAGATCCTGAATACCACGAATACCCTCCGCAGTTACGTAAAGACGGCATCCGGCGGCGGACGGCTCTTCCAGTTCATTCTGGAGCCTGTAGGCGACATGAATCAAGGCGACGGACCTCAGCTGGCGCTGACCAACGACTGGTCGATGAACAGCCGTGCCAGAGCCTGGTTCCAGACCAATACCATGAGCCACGTCTATTACAGCGGCAAGGAAAATACTCCGCCGGACGTTTCAAAGGTGCTCTCGCTCGAGGCGGGAAAACAGTACGATATCGTCTTTGCCGTGCGCGTGATGAAGAATGCCGGCTATGAGGGCAGGAAAATCCTCGAGATCACCGTGGACGGCGAGCTTCTGGTGCAGTATATCGGCTGCACGGCCGACCTGTCGGGAAACACGATCTACTTCCACGGCGGTACCGGCTCAGCGTATTTTATAAACAAGCCTGTTGAGGGAAAGAATACGCTCACGGTCGATGTGCTGGGAGAGACATACCGGTACCAGACCTTTGCCGGCACCTACTTTATGCCCGAGCCTCCGGCCATCTCCGGAAAGATCTTCAGGGGCTTCTACAACGGCGATACGCTGTATAACGGTTACGCGGATACCGATCTTTCCCTGACCGCCAGATATGAGGATATGGAGTACGAGCCTTACGATCAGCTTTCACTCATAGATCTCGGCATCCAGGAGGACAGGATAAAGAATCAGACAAATACGACATATACCTATGTAAAGACGGCAAAGAGCGGCGGCAGGCTGCTGCAGTTCAGGCTGGAGCCGATAGGAGATATGAACGGAGGCGACGGTCCTCAGCTGGCGCTGACCAAAGACTGGTCGTTAAACAGCCTCGCAAGAGTCTGGTTCCAGACAAATACGCAGACGCATGTATACTACAGCGGCAAGCTGGGCACTCCTCCGGATGTCTCAAAGGCTATCTCGCTGGAGGACGGAAAGCAGTACGATATAGTATTTGCGGTGCGCGTACTGAAGAACAAAGGGTATGAGGGGACAAAGGTCCTGGAGATCACTGTGGACGGCGAGCTGCTCGTACAGTACATCGGCTGCAGAGCGGATCTGAGTGAAAATAACTTCTATTTCCACGGCGGCACGGGAGCTGCCTGGCTGATCAACAAGTCCGTAGAGGGCAAGAGCACGCTCACGGTGGACGTCCAGGGCGAGACGATCAAGTACCAGGCCTTTGCCGGAACGTACTTTATGCCCGAGCCTCCCGCAATAGCCGGAAAGATCTTCAGAGGCTTCTACAGCGGAAACACCAGATTTGACGGCAACGTAAAGGGAGATATCTCGCTGACCGCCAGATACGAGGATATGCGCTACGAGCCGTACGATACGATCTCGCTCAGCGATCTGGGCATAAAAGAGTATCGCATAAAGAATAAATCGTCTTCTCTCTACAACTACGTGAGAACAGCTGCAAGCGGCGGCAGGCTGCTGCAGTTTAAGATGGAGCCGATAGGCACCATGAACAACGGCGACGGACCTCATATCTCGTTTACAAACGACTGGACCAAGAACGGCTTTGCAAGAGTCTGGCTCCAGAGCAACACGCAGTCGCACGCATACTACAGCGGCAAGGAGAATGTTCCCGCTGACATAACAAAGAACATGGCTCTTGAGAGCGGCAAGACGTACGACGTCAATTTCTCGATACGCGTGCTTACAAACAGCGGCTACGAGGGAGTGAAGGTCTTTGAGGTCACAGTCGGCGGAGAGCTGCTTGTACAGCTCATCGGCTGCAAGGCGGATATCGACAACAATACGATGTTCTTCCACGGCGGCAACGGCTCGGTATGGCTTATCGACAAGCCCGTCTACAAGACCGTCAGGTTCTATGACGGGGACAAGCTGCTGTCATCCGTCAGCGTCAGGCGCGGCGGCACGGTAAAGGGCCGCGAGGCGCTTGAGGATCAGGGAGATATGGTCTTTGCGGGCTGGTTCACCGAGCTCAGAGAAGAGTGGAACTTTGAAACGGACCTTGTCTATATGGACATGGCGCTCCGCGCAGGCTTCCGCAAACGCACGTATCCTGTGATGCTCATGATGGACGGCGTGCTTTACAAGAGAGTCGAGGTCGCAGCGGGCGAGAGCGCCGGGATCTTTGATATTCCGGTAAAGGATGGCTTTGAGTTCGTCGGATGGATGAACGAGGATGGCAGCCCGTACAGCGCCGGTGCTCCGGTGGACGGTCCCATCACTCTGACGGCAGCCTTCAAAGAGCTTCCGCCTGCCGGGCCGGAGACAGAGCCGCCGGCGGAGCCTGAGGTCGGGCCTGCGGATATTGTGCAGGACGAATCTCCGAATATGTTGTATATTATACTCAGTCTGATAGGGCTGGCGGTGATCGCGGTCGAGTCCGGCGTCATCATTCACAAGAAGCGCGCCAGATACGCATAAGGCCCGCTAATAAGTCGTTATCGGTCAGCCGTGGATCAGCCCCCTGTTCCGGCTGGCCGTTTTCAGCAGGATCGCCGGGAGAGGGAGCCGTGTATCCGGAGCCCGATCCGGCGGTCTTTATGATAAACCTGCATGCGGGAGGTCTGTTTTGGACGCATACACACGTAAAACCATAGACAAGGTCAAAAGGATGTACGGTGAGTACAGCCGGTTTCTTTATGAAACGGTCGCCTCTCTTCCCTGCGAGATAGCTGAGGCAGCGGCTCCGGCGGACGATCCCGCGCATCGCGCGGTTTTTCAGACGCGGATGCCGGAGGACGGCTGGCACGCGGTAAAGGAGGGCGATACCTGGGGCGGCGAATTCGCCTATGCGTGGATCCGCTCATCATTTACGGTGCCGGAGGCTCTCGTCGGGCGCCGACTGTTCCTCCGACCCGATACGGGGCTCGTCGAGGGGCTTCTCTTTCTTAACGGCAAAGCCTGCGGGATCTTTGACAGGTGTCCGGATATCCCCTCTGATTTCCGGCTCCACGACGTTCAGCAGCTGACAGAGCGCGCCGTGGCGGGAGATAGCTTTGATATAGCTGTCGAATGCTACGCGGGGCACAGGGTGCTCGGCACGAGCCCGGGAGCTGACGGGACGGTCGATAAGTGGAGCTTTTATCCGGCACAGTTCGTCCGTACCTTCCGTTCTCTTGATATAGTGCTGCGTGATGAGAGAGTCGCGGAGTTCCTGAGGCTGCACAGGGTGCTTTCGCAGGTGCTCGATACCTGCGGTGAGCACGACGCTGCCCACGCGGCTGCGGTCAGGGCGTTCTGCGAGGTATTTGCCATCCTGCCTCAGTTTGCGGATGAAGCGGGAGAGGACTGGCGTCCGGCGATGGAACGGGCGCTTGAGGTGCTCAGGGCTGCGGCCTTTACCGCTGATCCCGGCGAGAGTTTTGGCTACGTCGGACTGATCGGTCACAGTCATCTGGATACGGCCTGGCTCTGGCCCGTGCGCGAGACGCTTCACAAGGCGGCGAGGACCTTTTCAAATGCCCTCCGGCTGATGGAGGATTTTCCGGACTATCATTTTATCCAGAGCTCGGTGCTCTACATCGACTGGATGAAGCGGTATTACCCTGATATTTACGAGGAAATAAAAAAGCGCACCGCGCAGGGACGCTGGGAGCCAAACGGCGGCGCCTGGGTAGAATGCGATAACAACATGCCCTCCGGCGAGTATCTGATCAGGCAGTTCCTGCTTGGTCAGAGGTATCTTAAGGAAAATCTCGGCTACAGCGCGGACTGCTTCTGGCAGCCCGATACCTTCGGCTATTCGGCGGCTATCCCGCAGATCCTGCGCGGCTGCGGCATCAGGTATTTCCTGACGACCAAGCTTTCGTGGAATGAGGCAAACGCTTTCCCCCACGATTCATTTATATGGGAAGGGCTGGACGGCAGCAGGGTCCTGACTCATTTTAATGTCACTCATGTCTGGCCGGATGTAAAGGATATAAAGAACGCCGTGGCTGGGATCAGACATCCCGAGGTCACTGATATGAAGCTCGTGTCATACGGCTTTGGCGACGGGGGCGGCGGTCCGAGCCGGTCCATGCTGGAGTGCGCGCAGGCAGTAAAGGATATGCCGGGAATGCCTCGCATGGAGAGCACCACCGTGAGCAGGTTTATGAAGCGGCTGGAGGAAACGGCCGTGGATCTGCCTGTGTTTTCCGGCGAGCTTTATCTGGAGCTGCACAGAGGTACGCTGACGCAGCTGCATGATATCAAACGCACGAACAGAAAGCTGGAGATCGCCATACACGATTATGAGCTTTTGTCTGT
>CAMOQY010000125.1 GCA_946623295.1 uncultured Lachnospiraceae bacterium
AAAGTTCCCCTGAGTGCGGACTCCGGCCCGGCCGACGAGCCTCCGACGGATGAGGCTCCTCCCGGCGCGGACCCGGGGATGGGCTATATCTTTGAGCATACACGCGGCAAAAAATGCCTCATATTTACGAACTCCCGCGAAGAATGCGAGGCAGTCTGCCAAAGCCTCCGCCAGTATTGCGAGGCGAAGCACGAGCCGGACAGATTTCTCATACATCACGGCAACCTTTCCGCCTCGTACCGCGAAAGCGCGGAGGAGGAGATGAAAGACGACGATTCGCTCCTGTCGGTCTGCGCAACAGCGACACTGGAGCTGGGTATAGATATCGGACGGCTGGAGAGGGCTTTCCATATCGACGCGCCTTTTACCGTCTCGGGATTCCTGCAGCGTATGGGCAGGACCGGCAGACGGGGAGAGCCCTCGGAAATGTGGTTCGTCATGCGCGAGGAGCACCCCGAGGCGAGAGCCATGCTGCCGGACATGATCCCGTGGTACCTGGTGCAGGGCGCGGCGCTTGTCCAGCTGTACATAGAGGAGCGCTTCGTCGAACCCCCGAGGACCGACAGGCTTCCCTACAGTCTGCTCTACCATCAGACCATGAGCACTCTGGCTTCCTGCGGCGAGATGACCGCGGCAGAGCTGGCCTCGCGAGTCCTCACGCTTTCATGTTTCCGGAGGATCACGCAGGACGATTACCGCACGCTGCTGCGCCATCTGATATCCATCGATCACATCAGCCGCACGGACGAAGGCGGGCTCATCGTAGGTATCGCGGGCGAGCGTGTCGTAAACAGTTACAAGTTTTACGCGGTCTTTCAGGAAAACATCGAGTACAGTGTCAGGACAGGCTCGGAGGAGCTGGGGACCATCGTGAAGCCGCCGCCTGCCGGAGACAAGATCGCGATCGCCGGACGCGTATGGGTGGTGGAAGAGGTCGATCACAAAAAAAGAGAGGTATGGTGTACTCTCGTAAAAGGCAATATCCCCGCCTATTTCGGTGATGTGCCCGGCGATATACACACGCACATCCTGGAGCGCATGAAAAAAGTCCTGACCGAAACGACGGTCTACCCCTATCTGATGCGCCGCGCCGCCGCGAGGCTTGCGCAGGCAAGGGAAAGCTTTGCAAACGCAGGTATCGCGGATCACCCGCTCGTGCCCCTTGGCGGCCGGATGTGGGCTCTTTTTCCGTGGGTCGGCACATACGCGTTCCTTGCGCTGGAGCGTTTTCTCAAGCTTCGTTGTCAGAAAAGGCTGGGACTTCGCGGGCTTTCCCCTGTACGTCCTTACTATATGCAGTTCACGATGGACGTTTCCGCGGAGGATTTTTTCCGTATAGTCCGCGAGGAGGCCGAAAAACCTCTTGACCCGATGGAACTCGTCTACCCGGACGAGGTGCCCGTATTTGAAAAATACGACGAATACGTGCCTGCGGAGCTCGTGCGCAAGGGCTTTGCCTTCGGCGTGCTGGACACGGAAGGGATGCTGGAGAGGATACGCAGCTGGAAGGATGAAGATGGCGTTTTGTCAGGTTTGTCATAATAAAAAACATAATTTTCACGCAGTTGCTTTTATGATATAGTATTCTCAGGCCGTAAAGGGTCAAAAAAGGCAAAGGAAAAAAAGACATGGCATCCAGAGTATTTGAACTGATCGAGAAGGAAAAGGAACGTCAGGCAAAGACCATCGAGCTTATCGCAAGCGAGAACTTCGTCAGCGAAAATGTGTTAAAAGCTATGGGCTCCTGCCTCACAAACAAGTACAGCGAGGGCTACCCCGCGCACCGTACCAGCGGCAACAAGGGCCGTTATTACGGCGGCTGTTACGTCGTGGACGAGCTCGAGGAGTACTGCTGCGACAAATGGCGCGAGGTATTTAAAACCGATTACCACGTAAATGTCCAGCCTCACAGCGGATCATCCGCAAACCTGGGCGCATACATGTCCGTGCTTCAGCCCGGAGATACGATCCTGGCCATGAACCTCAACAACGGCGGACATCTTACCCATGGCTCGTCGGTCAACTTCTCCGGAAAGCTTTTCAATATGGTCTTTTACGATGTAAACGCCCAGGGCTACATCGACTACGACGATATAGCCGCCAAGCTCCGTGAATTCAAGCCCGCGCTGGTGCTTGCCGGAGCGAGCGCCTACTCCCGCATCATCGATTTCGCAAAATTCCGCGCCCTTATCGATGAGGCTGCGGAAGAATTCCACGCTGCGGGCGATCCCGATTACCATCCCTATTTTATGGTCGATATGGCTCATATCGCCGGCCTTGTGGCTGCGGGCGTACACCCCACGCCTTTCGGCTTTGCCGACATCATCACCACCACTACCCACAAGACGCTGCGCGGTCCCCGCGGAGGCATGATCTTCTGCAAGCCCGAGCTGGCAAAAAAGGTCGATTCGGCCATCTTCCCCGGCACGCAGGGCGGTCCGCTCCAGCATGTGATCGCCGCAAAGGCTGTGGCTGCTGAGGAGGCCTGCACTCCCGAATACCGCGACTACATCTTCAGACTTGTAGAAAACTGCAAGGCCATGTGCGATGAGTTCATCCGTCTCGGATATGAGATCGTTACCGGCGGTACTGACAATCACCTGTTCCTGGTAGACCTGTCAAACACCCACCCCACACTTACCGGAAAGCATGTCCAGGAGCTGCTCGACGCCCATGATATCACGCTGAATAAAAACTGCGTGCCCGGCGAGAAGCGCAGCCCCATGCAGGCCAGCGGCGTCCGCATCGGCACTGCCGCAGAGACGACCCGCGGCAAGACAAAGGAAGACTTTATCGAGATCGCGCGCAGGATCGACGCGATCATCCGCGAGGACATGGCTGCTTCCGCCGAAGGCTGAGACGTCCGGCATCACGTACGCCTGTAAGTTTTTCGTTAAGCTCCAATAAGTTTTTCACGGGCCTGTGCGGTTGCGCGCAGGCTCTTTGTATGCTATAATCACACTTCGGTTTTTCCGGAGATCACTTTAGGCTGGAAGATGCAAAAAGCTATCGCCGGCGATCAAAAGATACTGACAGAGAGGTCGAACCTATGTCAATGAATGAAAGACTTGAAAAGATAAGGCAGGAGGCTCTCGAGCGCATAGCTCAGAGCGGCGGTCTGGATAAGCTGGAGGAGGTCAGGGTCGCTTACCTCGGCAAAAAAGGCGAGCTTACCGAGGTCCTTAAGGGAATGCGCGACGTGGCGCCTGAGGACCGCCCGAAGGTCGGCCAGCTGGTCAACGAAGCCAGAGCGATTATCGAAAAGCGTCTTGACGAAGCCAGGTCCGAGCTTGCCCGCGCGGCCAGGGAACTGAAGATAGCGTCGGAGACTATAGACGTTACGCTGCCGGCGACCAAGACTCCGGCCGGTTATCCCCATCCCAACACGCTCGCACTCGACGAGGTCGAGAGAGTTTTCGTCGGAATGGGCTATGAGGTCGTTGAAGGACCCGAGGTCGAGCTTGACTATTATAATTTTGAGGCTCTCAATATCCCCGCGAACCATCCCGCAAAGGATGAGCAGGATACTTTTTATATAAATAAAGACATCGTGCTTCGCACGCAGACCTCGCCCGTTCAGGTGCGCATCATGGAAAAACAGAAGCCGCCGATCCGCGTGATCGCTCCCGGCCGCGTTTACCGCGCCGACGAAGTGGACGCGACGCATTCGCCCTGCTTCCACCAGATAGAAGGTCTGGTAATAGACAAGGGTATTACCATGGCGGATCTTAAGGGAACGCTGGCCCAGTTTGCCAGAGAGATGTTCGGCGCCGACACAAAAGTCAAGTTCCGCCCTCATCATTTCCCTTTTACCGAGCCCTCGGCTGAGATGGACGTTTCGTGCTTTAAGTGCGGAGGCAAGGGCTGCCGGTTCTGCAAGGGCGAAGGCTGGATCGAGATCCTGGGCTGCGGCATGGTCCATCCCAAGGTCCTGCGCATGAGCGGCATCGATCCCGATGTGTACAGCGGATTTGCTTTTGGCATAGGTCTCGAGCGTATCGCTCTGCTCAAATACGAGATAGACGACATGAGACTTCTTTATGAGAACGATATACGTTTTCTCAGGCAGTTCTAAGGAGGGAATGAGATGAATACACCTTTATCATGGATCAAAGCATACGTTCCTGATCTGGACTGCACGGATCAGCAGTACATGGACGCCATGACGCTTTCCGGCTCAAAGGTCGAGGGCTTCAGGCGCCTGGACAAAAATCTTGAAAAAATCGTCGTAGGCATGATCGTTCAGATCACGCCTCATCCCGATGCGGACAAGCTTATAGTCTGCCGCGTCCGCGTAGGTGCGGAAAACGCCGGCGCAAACGCGCTCCCCGATGCTCCCGACTGCATTCAGATCGTGACGGGTGCGCACAACGTAAAAGAGGGCGACAAGGTTCCCGTGGTGCTGGACGGCGGAAAGGTCGCCGGCGGACATGACGGCGGTCCCCTTCCCGAGGACGGCATAAAGATCAAAAAAGGCAAGCTCCGCGGCGTGGAGTCGTTCGGCATGATGTGCTCTGTGGAAGAGCTTGGCAGCAGCCGCGACATGTATCCCGACGCTCCCGAGGAGGGCATCTATATCCTGCCCGGGAATGCCGAGATCGGAAGCGACGCCATAGAATTGCTCGGACTTCACGACACCGACTTTGAATACGAGATCACCTCAAACAGGGTGGACTGCTACAGCATCATAGGGATCGCGCGCGAAGCGGCCGCGACCTTCGGCTGCAGCTTCCAGCCTCCGCGCCCCGTGATGCGCGGCAACGGCGAAAACGCCGCCGATTACGTAAAGGTGGAGATCGCCGATCCCGATCTGTGCAGGCGCTATGTGGCCCGCGTGGTCAAAAACGTCAAGATAGGTCCCAGCCCCGAGTGGATGCAGAGAAGACTCGCAAACAGCGGCATCCGTCCGATAAACAATCTCGTGGACATCACAAATTATGT
>CAMOQY010000126.1 GCA_946623295.1 uncultured Lachnospiraceae bacterium
CCGTATTATGGATATATTTATAAAACGCAACAGCGTCCGGCTTGGGACAGCCGGGCTTTTCGGGATCGCCGCGCGAAGAGAACAGTCCGAAATTATCCTCGCTGGCATCTACCGAAAAACCGTAGTAATCGTTCAGCATATACAGATATACCCCTTCGAAATACGGCATCTTCGCATCGAACATTTCAAGGAGCTTCGTCATATTCTCACCGTTGAGGATCTCCTGAGCTTCGTTGTCGTAATCCGTGAAACCCCACTCGGTGAGTATCGCCCTCTTGCCGGCGTCGCCGTGGCGCTCGCAGGCTTTGTAGAAAGTATCTATATGCTCAAAGTATTCGTCGATCGTCGTGCTTCCCAGATACGAATGGAAATTGATCACGTCAAAGTAGTGATCCGGATCGGTGTCCGCGTACTCCCCGTCAAATGGGTGCGCTCCCGATTCTATCGCCTCGTACAGGTAGTCCAGTACGTCCTGCCCCTCTCCTCTGGTGGCAAAGCCGGGAGTCGTGACCAGAATATCCGGATTTGCGGCCTTTGCTTCCTGGCTGATGTAGTACTGAAGATCGGCGATCATATGCGCCTTGTCAGTCATCGTGTATTTGTAGCCGTCGTCCAGGCCCCACTGATGGCCCTGCTTTGTAAAAGTATTGGAGCCCGAGATATCCGGCTCGTTCATCGGCTCGATATAGGTGATCTCCGGAAATTCCGCTGCGATCATTCCCCATGCTCTCGCGAAGAGCTTCACCCAGCGCATGTACATCTCCGCCTCTACCGCAGGATCGGGCACAGCGCCGTTGCTGGTCACCTGGTAGCCGTAAGGATATATAAACGAGTCGCTGACCGCGCAGAACTTCTTTACTCCGACCGACTTCATCTTTTCTATGATCTGATGGACCAGATCCCGAAAGCCATCCTTGAATATGGGAGTATCGCCCTCGCCCACGGAAAACATGGACTCAAGCGGTGTGCTCAGTCGGTAGCACTCCACGCCGAGGACCTCGGTCATCTCTACGATATAATCCATCGTGGAGCTCGGATCCATCGGACGCTGCTCGTAAATATGGGCGTTGATACCGTACTGAAGCGGCATATCGCGCTCCTCTCCGCTCTGAGCGGAAGGCTCTGGCCCCTCGGACGAGGGAGTCTCCGGCGTCTGTCCGCAGCCGGCAGCGCAGACGGCAAGCATCATCGCGAGTAAGATCGATATATATTTCTTCATAAGCTGTTTCACCTCCGTTCAGTCTCTCCGGAAAAAGCTCTCAGGCCTTGTCCGAAGGGGCTTTCGGCGCAGACGCTTTGCCCTTCTTTTTCTTTTTGACGGACATGCCGATGATCACTCCCAGCAGTGCCAGAATAACAGCGCCGATCACTGAATAGATAATGATAAACGACGTCGGCAGGCCGGAGCTTTCAGCAGCGGGAACGTCCGCAGGCGCCTCACCGGAGGGCTCCCCGCCTTCGGGCTCGCCGGCCGGTTTTGCGCCGGGCTTGGGCTGCCAGATATCCGTATTGTTCGGATCCTGCTCGAAGCTGACGTTTGCCGCCGCAAAGGTATTATCCAGCGCATAGACCGAAATATCGTCCAGCAGAGCATCATCGGAAGACCAGGAAAGCCGTCCCTCTCCTACGGGGGCTGCAAAAGTGTATTCCACTATGGGCGCCGCAAATCTGTCGGCAGGCTCATAGACGCCCTTTGCCGCGAGCGAGAGCGCGTCATACTGCACGATCAGCTCGAAATCGGTATTCACGTAGTCGGAGAGCCTGCTGGCGGATACGTCAAACTCTGTATCCTTTTCGCCCTCGTGAACCGTGACCTTGCTTAGATCCGCGGACAGGGTCAGCGAATTATCTCCGGGCAGGCTGACCGTCAGATCGGAGCCTGTCTCCAGAAGCTTAAAGTCCGCGATATAGTATCTGCTGCTCTCCTTCAGACCGACGCTGCCTCCCGAGAGCTTCATCGCGCCGTCATTTACCGCAGCAGTTCCTTCTGTCTGAAGCTTGTCCGAGACCGCGCCGTCAAAGCTCTCGCGAAGGGCGATCGCGGAATCTCCCGAAGCTTCGGGAGCTATATTGGTCAGCCTGTAATTGAAGATATCAAAGGACAGGCCGCTCACGCCGAATATCGTCACGTAGCCGGCCGTATTCACATCGGGAATGATCGCGCGGCAGATGCCCAGCTGAGAGATATCTTCGCTGTCTTCCTTGAAATAGACGTAGACAGTGCGGTTTTTGGCCACGAACATAAAGTTGTACTTCGTGTCCTGATCCTTGTAGAAGTGGTAATCCTCTATCTTTTTCGTCTTGGTGCCGTCAGCAAAGCAGCACTGATTTGTGGTCATGTACGTGCATGGATCGACTCCCCAGGCGTAGTACTCAAAATATATGCCGCTGTAGCGGTCGGGAATGGTGGCGTAGGAATCCTTTCCGAAATTCACTCCGAACCACTGGCTGTTGTGTCCCTCGGAGACCATCCGTACGTCGAACTGCAGGATAAAATCGGTATACGGCTTCTTCGGGCCGAAGGAGCTGTAAGATCCGGAGTTTTCAAAGTACATCGAGGGCTCGGTGGTAAAAGCTCCCTTGGGTCTGAGCGAGACGCCCGGACCCATATAGTAGGTACGGTCGCTGATGTAGTATTCCTCAAAGCCGTCCTGGGTAAGTCTGATGCCTCCGAAGTCGTTTGACAGATCGGGCTGAGCGCATGGCGAATATGTATTTGCGACTACGCGCGCCTCGCTGACCCGGGCGGAAGTCGCGCCCGAGCCGTCAAAGGAGTAATCGCAGATCCCCCAGTAACCGTCGTATCTGACATTATTAAATGTAAAGTTTACCCCGGCGATGCGTACGTTCAGCGTATAATCGCTGCCGATGGACGCTGCAAAATCTACAGGGAGCCCGCCTATGTCGAGCACGCTGAGAGGGATCAGATCCTCGCCGAAATCGGCAGGCGCGCCATCCTTTATCAGATGCACACGCGCAAAGCCCTCTTCGGCCGCAGATACGCCTATGACAGTGGAGTTTTTCAGATCTCCGGCCTTGTCCGCCCCCAGATACAGACCGAAGGCCGCATTTTCATGGAGACCCTCGATCTGCGCCTTAAAGCTGAGCTCATAAGGCCTGCTCACCTGATCGCAGGCGGCAAGGGGAGTTTTGGAGGTTATGGTATCGCCCGCCTTGCCAAAGATCGGTCCCGCATCGCGCGCGATAAAGACCTCGTCCCTGGTAAAGCGTGCTTCGTTTATATGCCAGAAGCTATCGCCGGCGGACTCGTCGCCGTAGGTAAGTGAACTCGCGGTAAAATCATCGGAAAAAGCGAGGTGGTCCGGGCTGTCATACACCTTGAAATCGCGGAGATTGAAGACCTCGTTGATACCGCCCCACATGCAGAAGTATCCGTCCGGATGCTCCATACGGATAGTCGTCCCGAAATCAGTCGTCACGACAGCCTTGCCCTCCTCCAGTATCTCCATCGTGAGTCTGAAGGAATTGCCGGAAACTTTCTGGAGAGTCACGGCAAAATCCGTGACCTTTCCGGCGGCCAGAGCGTTGGTCAGCTGAGTAGTGCCGGCGTTTTTCCAGCTGTCCATGCCGCCCATCTCATAGATGGCCGCCACGCCGCTGGCAATACTGAGGTTGAAATCAAATTTCGATACGGTGGTCGAAGGACTCTCGCCGCCGAAGCCGCAGTAGATGAAACCGTTATTCGTCGAAAGCATGTCCACCGAGAAGGTGAATCTGTTGTAATCTCCCAGTCTGTACGCGGCCAGCACGAGCGCGGAGCCATAGTGATAGGCGCCCGTAAAATGCATGCCGAAGGAATCCGTCTTTACAAGGACGCTGTCGCTCATAAAGCTCGGCTCCAGGGAACCGGAGTAAAAATGCTCGTCCATCGCTACGGTCTTATTCTGACCGTCCGGGGCTCCCTTTATCACGACGCCCTGCGCGGCTGCAGGCGCAGCGCAGATAAGTATCATCGCGATACCGAGAACGGGTGGTATAAGCTTTTTCATCAGTCTGCGTATATACATTGCGTCCTTCTCCTTAAAAATCGACGTCGGGAGTGAGCTTGTCGGTGATCTTTCTGGTCACGATCACGAGGAAAGTCACCGATACGGTCAGCAGGAAACCGACCGTGGATATCAGCGGCATGTCCGAGTTCTGGGCGATCGGCGTCATATTGAACATGTACCAGCCCACCGTACTGTACGCGCTGCGCGGGCCGGTATTGCCCGCCAGGATAAGCATCGGCTGAATATAAAAGGCCGAGACCGCCATCATGCAGTTGATCAGGAATACGCTGACCGTAGGCATGATCAGCGGTATGTGGATCTGGAAAAGCTCGCGCCAGAAACCGACTCCGTCGAGCTTTGCCGACTCGATGACCTCCTTTGGAATGCGCGACATGGCCGACGACATCATGATGATGTTTACGCCGGCGCTGGCCCATACGCAGAAGACCGAGATCAGCATCCAGAGCCTGTTTATGACTTCAGGATCGTCAAGCGAGGCCTCCCAGCCATTGTAGTTAACTCCGATCAGACGCAGCAGCTCGGCCGCCGGGCCCTGGAGCATTCCGGGGCTGTAGGCAAACATGTATCTGTAGCTGAGCGTCAGTATGACGATCGAGATCATGGAAGGCAGGTAAAAAATGATCCTGAATACGCGCTCGCCGCGGATATGCTTTGAGAATGCGTAGCCGATCAGGATAGCCAGCACGAGGCAGGCAAGGTTGATGCCGATGGCCCTGAACGAATTGATA
>CAMOQY010000127.1 GCA_946623295.1 uncultured Lachnospiraceae bacterium
ATTTTTACTCCTGTATCGTCAACCCTCGCCAAGTCCCTCGAGGATACCCATTATTACTATACCCGCCACGACAAGGGCTATCGCGCCGTACTGCTTCCAGCTGAGCTTTTCCCTGAGGAAGATCCGTCCGAACACCATCGACGCCACACAGTAGCTGGCGATGACGGGATCCGCGGCGATACCGTTTCCGCTGAGCGCATAGACGTACGTCAGCTGTCCGGCAGTTTCAAAGAGCGCCGCAAAGAAGCGGCTCGCAGTCGCGCTTTCAAGCGTGCCGACTCCCTCCTGCTTTATGAAAAAGCGTTCCTTTTTGATCACACAGATATATACAAGCAGCAGGATCGCGACAAAGAGGAAGGTCATCTGGTAGGATACGTTTGCCACATCCTCCAGCGTTTCCTCGGTCACTCCAAGCAGCGGTGTAGTCTCGATATCGTCCAGATACCAGCCGTCGAAAAAGGTCCCCAGCGCATCGATGATACAGTAGATGACCGGGATCATAAACGCCACAAAACCGATGGCGTAGTGCCGTTCGTGCTTTTCGAGCGCCCTTGCCTCCTCGCGGCGTTCAAACACGCCCAGCAGCACGACGCCGAGAGTGATCACGGCAATGGCCGTAAGCGTCCAGATATCAGGCAGTTCGCGCAGAGCGACCATCAGCAGGATAGCGCTGACCGCGCCGCTCGCATTCTGGATCGGAGAAGAAATGGATACCTCAAGATATCTCAGTCCGAAATACCCCACCGTCATCGACAGGATATACATGGACGAGACCGGAAGATATATCAGGATATTGCGCCAGTCATAGTCAAGATCTTTGGTAAGAAGCGTGATGATCGCGCTCGCTCCCATTACCGCGCCGACGATCACCGAGGTCTTGAGGTGACTGTACCTCTCATTTTCAAGGGCGCCCTTTTTATAAAAAAGATCAGCGGCGCCCCATGCAAAAAACGTTATTAAAGCAAACAAAAGCCACATTCAGAAGTTATTCTCCCTCGCCGGAATTATCATCCAAAACGTCGACCGGCTCATTTACGCCGTCGTCCTCGGCACCCTGTGCGACGTCAGAGTCCACGATAACCGTATCCTCGCCATCTCCGCCTACGCTGTCCTCTCCGGCAGAAGTAGGCTCGGGCAGACGTTCGGCCGTCTCGGTCTCAGGCTCTGTGCTTTCAGGCTCTGTGCTTTCCTCTGTCGCAGCAGCCGTAGTGTCAGCCGGGGCGGTACTGTCGGCTGTATCGCTCCCGCCGCAGGCCGTCAGTGCAAAAACAAGTGAAAGCGCCAGCATCCAGATAATAAACTTTTTCATAAATACTCACTTCCCTTCAATGATCGTAAACAAAGGCCGGAAAAGCGCGTCAGCGCACCCGGAAAACAGCTTAGATTTTATCATATGGCGCCGCCTTTATCAAGCGGACGAGTCATGATTGTTCCGGCACCGAAACATGATAGTTTTGCCCGCTTTTGCGGCGTGGTATTCCGTTTTCCCGGCGGTCCGCCCGTCCGCAGTTATCGGGACCGCAAGGGGGATTGAACTTGAAGAGTTCGTTTTCTGTGGTATAATAGTACAGAAAATAAACAAATTCCGATACACTCAATGTGTACGTCTGCAGAAAGGTACGATATGAAGGATTCTGTTCCCTCCAGACCCTCTGGTTTCTTCTCCGACTATGACCGGTATCTCTTCGGTCAGGGTACCCATTACGAGATCTATAAAAAGCTCGGCGCGCACCGGATGACCGTCGGCGGGCAGAGCGGCACGTATTTTGCCTGCTGGGCTCCTCACGCGCAGGACGTAAGCGTCATAGGCGATTTCAACGGCTGGGACTACGGCGCGTCCTGTATGGAGCGGGTCTTTGGCGACATATTCGAGCTGTTCATTCCCGGCGCAAAAGAAGGCCAGCTGTACAAATACCACGTGCACGGAGCCGACGGCAGTTATACGGACAAAGCAGACCCGTATTCTGTCTCAGCCGAAAGCAGACCCGGCACCGCGTCGCGCATATTCACTCTTGGCAAATACCCCTGGCACGATAAAAAATGGCTCACGCACCGCAGTGAAACGCCTTCTTACCGCGCTCCGATGACCATTTACGAGGTGCACCCGGGAAGCTGGATGAGGCATCCAGCCGACAACAGCTACTACACGTACAAACAGCTCGGAGACCGGCTGATCAACTACGTCTCGGAGATGGGCTATACGCATATAGAACTGATCGGCATAGCCGAGTATCCGTACGACGGATCCTGGGGCTATCAGGTCACGGGGTACTACGCGCCGACGTCACGCTACGGCAATCCCGAGGAATTCATGGAATTTGTGGACCGCTGCCACCAGGCCGGTATCGGCGTTATAGTCGACTGGGTTCCGGCTCATTTTCCGAAGGACAGCCACGGTCTGTATATGTGGGACGGCGAGCCGCTCTATGAGTATACGGAGCCCAAAAAGATGTCCCATCCGGACTGGGGCACGCATATATTCGACTACGGGCGGCCGGAAGTCGTCAATTTCCTTATAGCAAACGCTCTCTACTGGCTGCGCGAGTATCATATCGACGGACTGCGCGTTGACGCGGTCGCCTCCATGCTGTATCTGGATTACGGCAAAGAGGACGGCCAGTGGATGGCAAACAGGGACGGCGGCAATATCAACTACGAAGCAGTCGAATTTCTCAAGCATCTTAACAGCATCATCCATACCGAAGTTCCCGGCGCTGTCACCATCGCCGAAGAAAGCACCGCTTATCCGGCGATCACGAAGAGTCCCTCGGATGGCGGTCTGGGCTTTGATTTCAAATGGAACATGGGCTGGATGCACGACTTCCTCGATTACGTCTGCTGCGACCCGTACTTCCGCAAATACCACCATAACGAGATGACCTTCGGGCTGACCTACATCGGCAGCGAGAATTTTATCCTCGTGCTCTCCCACGACGAGGTAGTCCATCTCAAGCGTTCCCTCATCGAAAAATGCCCCGGCGATGACGAGATGAAATTCGCGTGCATGCGCGCCGCTTTTGCCTTCTTTATCGGACACCCCGGCAAAAAACTCCTGTTTATGGGGCAGGATTTCGGACAGAGACGGGAGTGGGCGGAGGACCGCGAACTGGACTGGTTCCTCCTGGATCATCAGGAGCACCGACACCTTCAGGATTTCTTCCGCGGCCTGCTGCAGCTCTACCGCAGGCATCCCGCCCTCTATACGCGCGACTGGGGATGGCCCGGCTTTGAATGGATCAACGCGAATGACGCGGACCGCAGCATATTCAGCTTCTGCCGTTTTTCCGAGGACGGCACCGGAAACCTGCTCTTTATCATTAATTTCACGCCCGTTGAGCGCCCGGACTACCGCGTGGGTGTTCCGATGCCATCCACCTATACTCTTCTGCTGGATCAGGACCGCGGGCTGCTCGGCCGCGGCGTCAAAAAGACCCGCATCGCCGCAGTTCAGTCGGAGTGCGACGGACGCGAATGGTCCATCGCCACACCGCTTGCCCCCTACGGAGTGCAGGTCTTTGAGTTTGACAGCGCAGATCCGGAGTCTTAAGCTATCTTTTTATTAATGGAAAGTATCTTGACGATCACGGAACTGAGGACGAGGTTTATCGCCATCTCCACGATGAAATTCAGACCGACCATGCCGAGTATCAGATAGCTGCCGGCTGACTCGTATCCAAAAGACGCCGCCCACTCGTTGATCGTAGGCATAAAGAAGATAAGACATCCTATCAGGAACAGGCCTGTATTAACGACAGGTGCAGTGACGCCTGCGCAGATAACGCCCGCGAGGACGCTCTTTCCCGATATAAGACGATATACGGCGCCTGCCGCGAGTCCGCAGCAGATACCCTTTGCAAATACCGTCACGATGGTACCGAAAGGATTCACGGCCAGAAAAGCAGCTGAGTCATTGAAAATAACGACCGTCGAGAATACCAGGCCGAGCCAGCCGCCGGCCCAAACGCCATAGATGGCGGCGCCGACAATGATAGGTGCGAGAGTAAGGGTAATAGAGAAGGGTCCGAATTTGATGAATCCGCCCAGGATCTGAAGGACGACCACGACGGCCGTCAGCAGGCCGATGCCTGCGATTTTTTTTGCGTTCATTTTTTTCCTCCGTTATAGCTCCCGTCAGGGATGCTGTACGTGTGCTAATATACCACCCGGTCCGTCTTCTTTCAAATGTTTTTACCGCATTAAAAACTTCAGATTAAGTAATGCCCCGGCAGCTTCGTCACTCGGGGCTCCTGCCTATCAGCTTTATGATGTCCTTCTCTGCGGCGCCGGGGTACAGGTCCATTACTCTTTCACAGATCCGGGAGATCAAAGCTGGTTGAATAAGATCGGTTATCTGATATAATATGTCAAAAATGCTCGCTATATTGTAAGCAGAAATTCAGCAAAAAGCATGCGGTCAGAGCATTGAGGCAAAGCCGCGCGATATGCGATCGGAATGCCGGCGTGCGGTGAGACAGGAGGAATATAAGCGATGGAGCTTAAGGGTAAAAAGATAAACTTTCTGGGCGACAGCATCACTGAGGGATACGGAGCAAGCAGCAAAGAGAATCGCTATACTGATATCATTGAGAGGGAGAGCGGCGCGATCTGCCGCAATTACGGTATCAGCGGAACGCGCATAGCCAGGCAGCATATCGAAAACAACGGGGTTCCGGAAAACAGTGACTTCTGTTCGCGAGTCTATACTATGGATCCCGACGCCGATCTCGTATGCCGTCTTCTGCTTGAAAAAA
>CAMOQY010000128.1 GCA_946623295.1 uncultured Lachnospiraceae bacterium
TCGTAGAGATATCCAACCGCTACGGGTCGGACCCCGAATACGTCCTGGCCGGCGGCGGAAATACTTCATATAAGAGCGGCGATACGCTCTGCATCAAGGGCTCGGGGACGTCGCTTGCGACCATCACCGAAAAGGGCTTCGTAAAGCTTTCCAGAGCCGCGCTCAGCGAGATCATGGTCAGAAAATACCCCGCTGACGAGAAGAAACGCGAGGCTCAGGTCCTTGCGGATATGATGGCGGCCAGGCTCCCCGGCGAGAGCGGACGCCCTTCCGTGGAGACGCTGCTCCACAATCTTTTTGATGAGACATATATCCTCCACGTCCACCCCGCCAGGGTCAACGGTATGACCTGCGGGAAAAACGGCAGAAAGATCGCCGCGGAATGTTTTAAAAACGCCGTATGGATCGAGGAAACGAAACCGGGATACACGCTCGCCGTTCTCTGCAGACAGAGGATGGAGGAGTTTTGCGCCGCAAACGGCAGGAATCCCGAGATACTGATACTCCAGAATCACGGTATTTTCTTTGCGGCAAATACCGTTTCCGCGCTGGATCGGCTCGTCGCGGAGTTTTTCGCACGTCTGGACAAGCTGGTCAAAAAGACGCCCGATACAGCCGAGATACCGGCCGGAGAGGAGAGGGAAGAGCAGGCCGCGCTTTTTGCGCCCGTTCTGCGTATGAAGCTCGGGCTGCCTCATATCGTGCGCTACAGCTTCAGCCGTGAGATCGAGCGCTTCTGCAGCAGCCGCGCCGCATTTGCTCCGCTTGCGGGCAGCTTTACTCCCGACCATATCGTGTACTGCCGCTGCGCCGCGATGTTCCTTGATTCCGCTGACGAGCTTGACAGTGCTCTGGAAGAATACAGAGCCGAGTACGGCTACGAGCCCAGGATCGTATTTCTCAGGGGCGTTGGCATGTTTGCCTGCGGCAAAAATTATAAGGAAGCCGCTACCGCTCAGGCGGTCTTTACAGACGCTGTAAAGATAGCAGTGTACGCCTCATCCTTTGGCGGAGTGCGCCATATGAGCGCCCGTCTCACCGATTTCATCAGGAACTGGGAGGTCGAGTCCTACAGGAGCAAGGTAGGAGCGGCGCCGGCAGGAGCAGGCAGACTTGCCGAAAAAGTAGCGATCGTCACAGGCTCCGCTCAGGGCTTTGGCGCAGGTATCGCCCGCGCGATGCTCGATGAGGGCGCGTACGTAGTCATCGCGGATATGAATTTCGAGGGCGCGAAGGCCCTTTCCGACGAGCTTAACGCCGCTTACGGAGCGGGCCGCACGCTCGCAGTCTCCGCCAACGTCACCGACGAGGATTCCGTAAAGAACATGGTGAGAGAGTGCGTGCGCAGCTACGGCGGACTCGATATTTTCGTAAACAACGCCGGAATCGTCAGAGCGGGCGGACTGCCGGAGATGACGAAATCGGCATTTGAGCTCGTGACCTCGGTCAACTATACGGCCTACTTCCTCTGCGTAAAATACGCGAGCGAGGTGATGAAGCTGCAGCATGAGGCTGATCCCGCGTACATGATGGATATCGTGGAGGTCAATTCCAAGTCGGGACTTTCGGGCTCCAACAGAAACTTCGCATACGCAGGCTCCAAATTCGGCGGTATCGGTCTGACCCAGAGCTTTGCGCTCGAGCTGGCTCCGGCGGGGATCAAGGTCAACGCGGTCTGCCCCGGCAATTTCCTGGACGGTCCGCTCTGGTCGGATCCGGAGAGAGGCCTCTTTGTCCAGTATCTGAAAGCCGGCAAGGTTCCCGGAGCAAAGACGGTGGACGACGTGAGACGCTTCTATGAGGCAAAGGTACCGCTCGGACGCGGATGCCTGCCCGAGGATGTCGCAAGGGCGATCTTTTATATCGTGGAGCAGAAGTACGAGACCGGCCAGGCACTGCCCGTGACCGGCGGCCAGGAGATGCTGAAGTGACCCCGGCCCAAGGGGCTGCTTTTGCGGATCATCCGCTGCCAAAGGCAAAGACGATTTTTCATGACAGGAGATATGCAATGGACATGATAAAGGCTTTGAACGCCGAAAGCGCCGCAGAGCGTCTGGAAGCGCTCGCCGCGATAAAAAAGGACACCGACGCGGGGCTGCTTCCCGCGCCGGAGACGACCTCTTATGTAAACAACCACATCCACACGACATATTCCTTTTCACCGTATTCCCCGACCAAGGCGCTTTATATGGCCTGGCAGGCAGGGCTGGTGACTGCCGGGATCATGGATCACGACTCGATCAGCGGCGCCCGCGAGTTTATAAAGGCCGGAGAGATACTGGGCATGCCCGTTACCTGCGGGCTGGAGTGCAGAGTGGATATGAGCGGCACGAGGCTTGCCGGACGCCGCATCAACAACCCCGACCAGAAGTCCGTGGCCTACTGCACGCTTCACGGGGTGCCGCACCAGAATATCGAGGCGCTCAACGATTATTTTGCCCCCTACAGGGAGAAAAGGAATAAGCGCAACCGCGCGATGACAGCCAGACTTTCTGAGATATTCGCGCCCTACGGGATCACGCTGGATTTTGAAAGGGACGTGCTTCCGCTTTCGCAGCATGCCGGGGGCGGCAGCGTTACCGAGAGACATCTGTGTTATGCGCTTGCGCTTAAGATGGCGGAAAGGTATAATGAACCCGAGCAGCTGGTAAGCTTTCTCAGAGATACGCTCGGACTGCCGCTTTCCGGCTCCGCCGCCGACAGGCTCCTGGCCGGGCGCAGCACCCCGCAGTACTATCTCTACGATGTTCTGGGCGTGCTCAAGAGCAATTTCGTCGAGCGCTTTTATATCGACGCTGACGAGGAATGCCCTGGTGCGGAGGAAATAGTCAGAGTCGCATCGCGCTTTGGATGCATACTCTGCTACGCGTACCTGGGCGACGTGGGAAGCTCCGTTACGGGAGATAAAAAATCCCAGAAGTTTGAGGACGATTATCTCGAGCTCCTCTTTGACGAGATCACGGAGCTCGGCTTTAACGCCGTGACGTATATGCCCAGCCGCAACAGCAGGCAGCAGCTGGAGAGGGTGATGGAGCTGGCGAGGAGCCACGGGCTCTTCCAGGTTTCCGGCGAGGATATCAACTCTCCGAGGCAGAAGTTTATCTGCGAGGCGCTTTCGGATCCGCTTTTTGCGCATCTGGGAGAGGCCACCTGGGCGCTGATAGGCCACGAAAAGGCGGCTACCGCGGACATAGAGGACGCCATGTTCTCTGAGAAGAGCCGCAGACTCTGCCCCGACCTTGACGAGAGGGTCAGCCGCTACAGCCGCATCGGACGCGGAATGCAGTGAGAGGGCGCGCCCGGTCATAATGAGTAAACTGCGCTCTGCGCTGTTTAATATGCTCCGCGTCAGCGGATAGTTTTAAAAGGAGAATTTTATGAGAGTTGTAATTCAGAATGATTACGAGAAGATGTGCAAGTGGGCAGCCGCCTATATCGCAAAGAAGATCAAGGCTCACAAAGAGGAGCGCCCCTTCGTGCTCGGTCTGCCGACCGGCTCCAGCCCTATAGGCGTATACAAGGAGCTTGCCCGCATGAATCAGGCCGGCGAGCTGTCCTTTGCAAATGTAGTCACCTTTAATATGGACGAGTATCTTGGACTGCCTCGCGAGCATGAACAGAGCTACTGGTATTTTATGCACGACAATTTCTTCAATCATCTCGTGGACATGAAGCCTGAGAATATCAACATCCTGAACGGAATGAATCCCGATCCCGTAGAGGAGTGCGCGCGCTATGAGGCGAAGATCGCTTCCTACGGCGGGATCGACCTGTTCCTCGGCGGTATCGGCCCCGACGGTCACATTGCTTTCAACGAGCCAGGATCAAGCCTCTGCAGCCGCACACGTCAGAAGACACTGACCACCGACACGATTATCGCTAACTCGCGCTTCTTCGACAACGACATCAACCTGGTGCCGAAGACGGCCCTCACCGTTGGCGTGGGAACCGTGATGGCTGCCAAGGAAGTGATGATTCTGGTGAACGGACACGCTAAGTGCCGCGCACTGCAGGCTGCTGTCGAAGGTAGCGTCAACCACATGTGGACCATCTCTGCCCTGCAGATGCACCCCCACGGCATCATCGTTGCCGACGACGCCGCTTGCGACGAGCTGAAGGTTGGCACCTATCGCTACTTCAAGGATATCGAACGCAAGAATCTGCTCTAAAAGTAGACACCTTACAGTTGCAGACATGAAAAAATCCCGAAACGTTTTGGCGTTTCGGGATTTATTGTTTACCTTTGCAACCATATTGAACAATAAGGAACTATGGTCTACAAATACGACTTTCTGATTATCGGAGCAGGCGTGGCTGGCATGAGCTACGCCCTGAAGGTGGCCCGTGCGAAGAAGGGCTCTGTGTGCATGATTTGCAAAACCAGCCTCGACGAGGCCAACACATCGTTTGCACAAGGCGGTGTGGCCAGCGTGACCAACCTGCTGGTCGACAACTTCGACAAGCATATTGAAGACACGATGATTGCAGGCGATTTCATCAGCGATCGTGCGGCAGTGGAGCAGGTGGTGCGCAATGCCCCTGAACAAATCAAAGAACTGGTCAACTGGGGCGTGAACTTCGACCGTAAGGAGAACGGCGACTTCGACCTGCACCGCGAAGGCGGCCACTCGGAGTTCCGCATTCTGCACCATGCCGACGACACAGGCGCCGAGATTCAGCGG
>CAMOQY010000129.1 GCA_946623295.1 uncultured Lachnospiraceae bacterium
TTTTACGGATGAAGGGATCACCGGGTACGGCGAATGCAATCCGTGGCCAAGGTTTACCGGTGACTCGGCTGAGATATGCGCTTTGACACTTGAAAAGCATATCGCGCCGGCAGTTATCGGACTCGATCCGACAAATATAAATGCCATCCATCGCGCCATGGATGAAGCTATCAGGGGTCAGCACCTGACTAAGGCTGCGGTGGATATCGCCTGTCATGACGTATGGGGCAAATCGGAAAACGTCCCTGTATGCCGTCTGCTCGGGGGTGAGCTTCGCAAAGGTATGCGCTGCATGTGGGCCGTGGGAGGAGCTGAGCCCGAGGTAAATGCGCTTCAGGTCCTCGAGGCAAAACAGAAGGGCTATGACGGCTGCATGATCAAGATCGGGGGAGAAGACTGGAAGCATGACGCAGCCAGGACGGCTGCCATCAGGGAGGCGGTCGGACCTGATTTTCCCTTGATCGTCGACGCCAATCAGGGCTGGGACGTGGACACGGCGGTACGCTACTGGAAGCAGATACGTCATCTTGATATCCTCTTTTTCGAGCAGCCTGTCCAAAGCTGGGACGTACAGGGCATGGCGGAAGTACGCCGCCGGATAGACATCCCGGTGTCTGCGGACGAGAGTGTGGTAACACTGAGAGACGCCCGTAATCTTGTGGAGGCGGGTGCCGCGGACGTATTCAGTATTAAGGTCGCAAAGAACGGAGGTATAAAGCCCGCAAGGGAACTCTGCGACTATGCTGATGCGAGCGGCATTCAGATATTTTTCAACAGCATGATCGAGGAGGGTATCAGCGAGGCTGCAAGCCTTCAGCTGGGAGTCACAAGACCACGCGTTTTTGCGGGCATCGGCCATGCCTATTTCTCACCGAACCGTCTCGACGGTGATATCTGTTCGTATCATGAACAGATCCATCCGGAGAGCGGCGAGAGCATCCTTTCGGACCTTCCGGGTCTTGGAGTGAAGCTGGATGAAGCCGCAATGAAAAGGTATACAACAGATACGCGCACGGTCGCGGAAGTGTAGAAATCGGGCTTCTGCGGCAGTTCGGAAAAACGACAGTTATATTCCGTACAGGACGGATAAAGAAATAATGATAAGGAAGATCGTATCATGAGCAAGACGTGGGCTATCATAGGAGGAGGCAACGGCGGACAGGCAATGGCCGGGCATTTGGCCTCAATGGGAGAGAAAGTCCGTCTTTTTGACGTGGTTCCCGCCACTGTAGACGCGTTGAATGCAAAGGGTGTGATAAATATCCATCACGCTGTGGAAGCCAGCGGCAGCCTTGAATTCGCGACGACAGATATAGCAAAGGCCATGGACGGCGCAGATGTCATCATGATGATACTGCCATCGATCTATCACGAGAGCATGGCGCGGAAGATGGTGCCGCACCTCGCGGATGGCCAGGTGGTGGTGCTTCATCCCGAGGCCTCCTGCGGAGCTATGGCATTCCGCAAGGTCATGGAGGACATGGGCTGCAAGGCGGACGTGATTGTGGCCGGGTGCAGCACTCTGCTCTACTCAGTCCGTGCCAGTGAGCCCGGAGAGGTATATATTTTCGGTATCAAGGATGAGGTCCCGGTGGCTGCCCTGCCTGCATCAGATAACGATAGACTGATGGACGCCCTCAACCCTCAGCTGCCATGGTTCCGCTGCGCGGGAAACGTGCTGATCACGAGTTTGGATAATCTGAACGCCATGGCTCATCCTGCTCCTATGCTGCTGATGACGAGCCGTATAGAGGCGAGGCCCTTTACGCCTTTCATGTATTATCGTCAGGGCATGACGCCTTCCATAGGCAGATACGTAGAGGCTATGGACCGGGAACGCGTGGCCATAGCAAAGGCCTACGGCTTTGATGAACGCTCCATCAACCAGGAATACGTGGATATGTACGAATGCGGCACGCCGGATATGCCCCTTGATCAGCTGATGAGGAACAACGAAGGTTATGAAGGCATCATGTGTGCGGACACGCTTGCCACGCGCTATGTCCTGGAGGACATCCCTTATTCGCTGGTCGCGATCCGCGCTCTCGGCCAGGTCGCCGGTGTACCTACGCCGTGTATCGACGCTGTGATCACGCTCGGGTATACTGTTCTTGCGGAAAAAATGGATGAGGGCCGCACCGCGCGGATGCTCGGGATAGAGGGCATGAGCTGCAGGGAATTGAGAGAATACATACTCGGGTAGAAACAGCAGGATCGCTCGCCCGATGTCATTAAGTTTACATTGATTTGCAACAGGGTTATTATTTCGAAAGCATAGATCAGGAAGCTAAAGATAATGAAGGCTAAAAAGGCGAAAAAATACAGCTGGAGGCTTTTTAAAAGACAGTGGCAGCTGCACCTGCTCGTGGCGCTGGCGCATCCTTTATATCCGCGCGGCCATCGATGCCAGGCGCTACGCAAGATACAGACAGTTGGGAATGCACGGTGAAAAGGATCTGCACGTGTTGAGGCATGAGACCGAGGAGGAGCAGATCCTGCGTGACGATCCGGAGGCACAGGCTTTGTATCAGGAACTGAGGGATATCTATCACTGCCTTGATCACAGCAACGGTAAGAATATGTGGACCCTGCCTATAGTGCAGGGCAGGATGCGGATATAAATTGACGGACCGGCCCTGATAACAGGCCGGTCCGCCTTTTGCCTGACGCTTTTTTTGACAGAAACAACTCGTTATCTCATTCGTCAGTTTTCTTTTACCGCTTCGAGCCACGTTTCGAATTCCTGCTCGGAGACGCCGGCTGCCGCGGCGGCGTCGGTTTTGGACAGCAGATTACTTTTGACCAGAGCGGTCAGCGTCTCCCGCCGGCCTTCCTGCCGACCTTCCTGCCGACCTTCCTGCCGACCTTCCTTTCGGCCTTCTTCAAGCCCCTTCAGCCGTCCTTCCTCAAGCTTTTCAAAATACTTCATCTCAAGTGTCATATACTCCACCTTCCATTCATCATGCTTCCGGGCCTTTTCGACTTCTTCCCTGAGTCTGTCAACCAGGGCTCCCGACGCATTCCTTCCCGAAATAAAATCCAAAAACGAACTGAGCTCTGCGGAGACATCATCCGCATCACCACCTGCACAGAGGAAGACCTTCTTTGCGCCGTCTCCGAGGCCGATCCTGGAATCCTGTATACACAGATACTCAAAAGAGTACCGATGCAGTCCGTGGCCAAATGCGTCAAACGGACAGATAAAAATCACAAAGCTCTCAGTGAGACGGTTATAATCCTCGCCTGGCCTGATCGAATTCAGATCGATCATCCCATGATAGTAGCGGCTACGCTTAGGCAGGTTACGCGTTTTACGACCGCAGTGGCGATCTCCGGAACCGGAGTGAGTTTCATTATAGAAGAGGGAGAGGGGATTATCAAGCGTTAATTTCATATTGATATGCAATTATACTACGGCAGTCGTCATATGAATTATAACTTGTTGATTATAATTATTATTCGATCTGCTTATTTGCCAGAAAGTGAAGAATGCTATAGAATTGTTTTTAAATTGGGGCAGCTCTCAAATGATTCCATACAACGTTATGCCGCCCTCCGACGGTGCCCTCGGATCAATATCAGGAAGCATGATCGATTATAAACGGACGGAACAGATATGCTGAAAAAAACAATGCATTCGGAGTGGTTTCGAATACTGACTCTGCTGGCGGGAACACTGCTGGCAGCTTTTGCTATAAATACCTTTATTACTCCGCAGCATTTGTATTCCGGCGGTTTGCTGGGACTGTGCCAGCTGATCAGAGAGGGACTTGAAGGTATATTCGGCCTCAAGGTAGAAAGCTTTGATATAGCTGCCGTACTGTTCCAGCTGACGAATATCCCTCTGTTTTTCCTTGCCTGGAAGACGATGGGCAGGACCTTCAGCGCGGGGTTTATCCTCAGTACGGTGGTTTATACAGCGGCTCTTCTGCTGATACCGGTGCCTGAAAAGCCGCTTCTGGAGAACACGCTTGCGAGCTGTCTGGTAGGCGGAATTCTGAACGGAGCCGGAAACGGCATCGTGCTGGCATGCAGCGGAAGCATAGGCGGCATAGGAGTGCTGTGGCTGTATTTTTCAAAGAGGTGGGGTTTTTCTGTAGGGCATATACACATGGTCTACAGCGCAGCGCTGTGCGGGACATTCTTTGTGCTCTTTGATCCGGAGACGGCTATATATTCAAGTCTTTTTGCGGTAGTGACCTCGATGTATATGGACAGGACACACCTTCAGAATATCAGCGTACAGGCGCTCGTCGTGACAAAAGGGGACGTCGGAGAGATGACGCGCAGCATAATCCGGGATACAAGACATGACGTGACGTACTGGGAGGGTTTTGGTGCGTATACGGGTGATGGAGTGCATATACTGTGCGTGTGCCTGACAAAGTATGAGCTCGATCAGCTTAACAGGTGCGTGAGGGCTCAGGATCCGCACGCTTTTATCACGGTACAGGAGGGAGTTCATATAAAAGGGAACTTCAACAGGCATCTGACGTAAGATGCGAAATGCTTTTTTTAAAGGTTAAAAAGCGCAAATATAAAACGGCCCCCGCTTTTCTGCGGGGGCTGCTGTGTATTTGTAATGAGAATTTTTTCAGCCGGAGGGCACGCCAGAGGCATCCGGCCGCGTTTTATCAGAAGCTTCGTCTATGTTTTGTCATAGG
>CAMOQY010000130.1 GCA_946623295.1 uncultured Lachnospiraceae bacterium
ATGGACTACTACGCGGCTAAATACGCCGGACAGACTCCGCCGAACCGCAAGGAACCGATCACAAAAGACATTCCGGACCGCGGCTGCTACTTCTATGACAACTACGAAGCCTATATAGACGATATGGCGCGGACAGGCCAGAATACATTCCGCCTCTCCATCGCATGGTCCAGAGTCATCCCCACGGGCTTTGGCGAAGTCAACCCAAAGGGGCTTGAATTCTACGGCAAGGTCATCGACAAGCTTCTTTCGGTCGGAATCAAGCCCATGGTCGATCTGAATCACTGGGATCTGCCGCAGTGCCTCGTTGAGCTGGGCGGCTATGAAAACGAAAACTTCCCGCAGTGGTTTGAAGACTACGCGAGAGTCTGCTTTGAAGCCTTTGGGGACCGCGTGCCCTACTGGAGCACGGTAAACGAGTCCTCGGTGCAGTGCGGGGGCGGATATCTCACTGGCACGTTCCCTCCGTTCCGCAAGGATCTTAAGGGCGGACAGCTCGCCTGCCACAGACTGCTGCTCGGCCACTACCGCGTGGTCAGGCTCTACAAGTCCATGAACCTGCCCGGAAAGATCGGCGCGGTCAACCACTTTATGGTAGTCTATCCCGGATCGACAAAGGACAAAGACAAACTCGCCGCGCAGATCCGCCTCGGCAGGCAGTTTGAGTGGTGGGCAGGCCCCATGCTCGAGGGCAAATACCCCGAGGTCGTGCTGGAAAACTGCCCCGAGGTACTGGCAAACATGCCGGAAAATTTCCGCAGCGAGCTCGCGGAAAACTTCGTCCCCATGGATTTCATCGGCTGCAACTACTACTACGCCAGATACAGCTTCTGGGACGAGAACAGCATATTAAAATCCACAAACGTCGAGGACTTTTACGCGCAGCCCGACGGCTTCCGCCATTCGCCCTACTACGCAGGGCTGTATGACCTCCTCATGTACATGAAGGAGCGCCACGGAGATATCGAGGTCATGATCACGGAGAACGGTCTCGGCATCATGAACGACGGCTCGGAGGAAGCAAAGCAGAAGGAGCTTAACGATGACGTCCGCTGCGAGTACATCCGCGAGCACCTGCGCATGATCAGCCGCGCCATCGACGCCGGCGTGAACGTGACGGGATACTACTACTGGAACGACGCCGACTCCTACGAGGAGCTCGTCGGCTACGATTACCGTTTCGGCCTGACCTACGTAGACCGCGACGGAAACCGTACATGGAAAAAGAGCAGGCACTATTTCAGCGATATCTGCAGGACACATATCGTGCCGTAGGATAAAGGAAAGGCGGTTTTTATGCAGAAATACAACATTGACCGGGAACCTCTGTCTGTCCATGGACTCGCGGTAAAAGAAAACGGAACCTACTGGCGTCTGCCGTCCGGCGTGATCGACACCGTAAACGATGGCGTCAGCAACCATGCCCGCGAGACAGCCGGAGCCAGAGTCCGCTTCCGCACCGACAGCGCCAATCTGCGCATCACCTACCGGCCCCTGAGCACGGAGTACGAGGGCTATATCATGAGCCGCGCCGCCAAGAGCATGATCGGCGTATATATAGACGGACGGTACGCCGGAGCGACCGCGCGCTCAAACAGCGCGCATTCCACGTTTACCTACAGCCCGCGTCCCGGTACGAAAAAAGCCCGCATGGAAAGCGTCGATATCTATCTTCCTATCGAAAACGGCATCGAGACTCTGGATATAGAGATCGACGACGGTGCGCAGATACTTCCGCCGCTGCCTTACAAATATCCGGAGCAGGTGGTCTTTTACGGCTCCTCGATCACACAGGGCCTGGCCGCCAGCCACGCAGGCAGGACATACGTGGATCAGGTCTGCAGGGCGCTGGATACAGAGTACCTGAATCTCGGCTTTTCCGGCTCGGCCCGCGGAGAGGATTCCATCCGCGAGTATATAGCTTCGCTTCCCATGAGCGCCTTTGTCCTCGACTACGATCATAACGCGCCGAGCCTGGATCATCTGCGCGCGACCCACGAGCCGCTTTACCGCGCGGTCAGGAAGACCCATCCCGATATTCCGATCCTGATCATGAACAGGCCCGACTTTTACGACTGGCTGGAGGACGATCACGAGCGCCGCGCCATAGTCCGCGCTACGTACGAGAAAGCGCTGGCGGAGGGCGATGAGCGGGTGTGGTTCATCGACGGAGAGAGCTTTTTCGGCGAGGGAATTGCCCGCTTTGACTACACCGTGGACGGCTGCCATCCAAATGACGCCGGATTCGACCGCATGGCTGCGGTGGTCCTCCCGGTGCTGCGTGAGATGCTGGAGAGCCGCGCCAAATAAGACCTGTGCGAAGCCGCGGGCTGTCAGTTTTATTTTGCCCAACTTCCATCAAAGTCTTGACAGCTTCGCTTTTATAAGGTAATTTATTTTTATCATGAATAACACTCTTGAAACAAGACAGTGATTCCGGAATAGGGGCTTGTGCTTTTCCGGAAGCTGTCTTTTTTCAAAGAAACGGATATATGGAGGAGAAAATGAGTAAATTCAGGGCACCTGCAGTACCGCTTATTGCAAACGATCCCATGTTTTCGCTGTGGTCCTTCGCGGACAGGCTGACAGACGACACCACCAGGCACTGGACCGGCGTCCGCCAGACTATCATCGGCGCCATCGCCATCGACGGCAAACTCTACGAGTTCCTCGGCAAGGTCAATCCCGACAGCCGGCGCTACTATGTGGGCTATCCCGCCATGACGCAGATCTCCTGCGATATCAGGCCGATGACGACGACTTACGTATTTGAGGAGGCGGGCGTAAGGCTGACGCTTACCTTTACCAGTCCGCTGCTGCTGGAGGATCCCGATATTCTTTCCAGACCGGTATCTTACCTTGACTACCGCATCGAATCCGCCGACGGAAAAGAGCATGAAAGCCGCATATTTATGGCGTTTTCCGGCGAATTCTGTGTGAATAATCCCGATCAGTGCGTGTTCTGGGGCGAGACGGAGAGGTCCGTCTACTTTAGCTCGGGGACCGAAAATATGCTCAAAAACTGCGGTGACGATCATCGTATAGAATGGGGAAGCTTTCATATCGCGGCTCCGGAAATGGAGCACAGTGCTTCGTCGCTGCGGTATTTCCAGCACGGGCTGTTCCTGGATACGTTGGTCGACCGCGTGCATCTGGGCAAAAATTTCTTCTATTATCACGGACCGAATTTCGAGGATATGGGCCCGAAGGAGCTGGAGCAGGGCAAGGCCTGCTGCGTGGGAAAGGATATGCCGGTGATCGTCCTGAAGCGGACCGTGACGGGAGAGTGCGAGGGACATATCACGCTGGCCTATGACGACGTCAAGTCGCTGCAGTACTTCGGTGAAAATATCGGGGCGTACTGGCGCAGGAACGGCATGAGCTTTGATGAGATGCTTGCCGCCGCGCAGGACGGCCGCGGGGAGATACTTGCCAGAGTGCGCGCGGCCGAGGATGAGCTGCTCGACAGGGCGGGACGCCACGGCAAAAACTACGCAGAGATCGTATCGCTCATTTACAGGGAGGCCGTCGCAGCGCACAAGCTCGCCTGGACCGGCGACAAACTCCTCTTTATATCAAAAGAAAATTTCTCAAACGGCTGCGCCGCCACAGTGGACGTGACCTACCCTTCGGTACCGCTTTTCCTGATGTATCGCCCCGAGCTCGTCGAGGGAATGCTCGAACCGGTATTTGATCTGGTCAAAAAAGGCCTGTGGCAGTACGAGTTCGCGCCTCACGATGTGGGAACGTATCCGCTCCTCAACGGCCAGGTCTACGGGTTTTTTGAGCGTCACCTGAAAAAGCGCCCGGATCCGCGGGATTCCCAGATGCCCATCGAGGAGTGCGGCAACATGCTTATCTGCGTAGCTGCGATCTGCCGGGCGGAGGGCAGCAATGCGTATTTTGAAAAGCACAGGCAGATCCTCGGACAGTGGGCGGACTATCTGGTAAAGATGGGATACAACCCCGAAAATCAGCTCTGTACTGATGATTTCGCGGGGCATCTCGCGCACAACTGCAATCTTTCGGCGAAAGCGATCTGCGCGCTGGGTGCTTACGCGCAGCTGCTTGGCGAGGACGGCGCTCCGTACCGCGCGAAGGCTGAGGAGTTTGCCGCGCAGTGGCTTGAAAATGCAGATGACGGAGATCATTACCGCCTGACCTTTGATCAGCCGGGTACCTGGTCCATGAAATATAATATGGTCTGGGACAAGCTTCTGGATCTGAAACTTTTCCCGGAGGAGGTCTACGAAAAGGAGCTGGCCTACTACAAGAAGCAGCTTCAGCCTTACGGTTTGCCAATGGACAGCCGCGCCGAGTATACCAAGAGCGACTGGCAGATGTGGGTGGCGGCTATGCTCATGGAGGATGAGGAGTTTTTTGCCGCGATCGCTGACCGTATGCATGATTATCTGAGGGATACGCCGGAGCGGCAGCCTTTTACGGACGTTTATTTTACTACCGGGCCTTTCGGGCGCAATTTCCAGGCGCGCAGTGTTCAGGCCGGCATCTGCATGCCGCTTCTGATGGAGATGTGGCGGGGCGATCGCTGATTCCCGCCCCGCAGCCTGCTTGCGCCGTGGACCGGCGTCTGCGTGTGCAGGGTCCGCAAGCCTTTGGCGCTTTCGCAGAATCAGCAGCGA
>CAMOQY010000131.1 GCA_946623295.1 uncultured Lachnospiraceae bacterium
CTGAAAATTTTTGAAATTTTTCAGGGTTGGATATGTTGTTCATTTGTCAAGGTACTTCGGGGCGGACCCCGTAAAAAATCGCCGCACTTTTTCAGCGGCGACGACTATAATAGCACTACCCTATTTTATTGTCAACAACTATTTTCAGTTTTTTGAAAAATTTTTCCGCCGTATCGGAGCCGGAGGAAATCATCACGGAAAAAGCGCGCAAATGCGAGGCTTTCCGTATGACATTCCGTCATGATTCCTCCACGTCGGTCACGGGGCCTTCTGCCCTGTCTACATACATGATCCCGTCAAGGTGATCGTATTCATGCTGGATCGCTCTCGCGAGGAGGCCCTCGGCCTCCAGCTCAAACCATTCCATGTTTTCATCCTGGGCACGCACCTTTACACGGTTGGCCCGCTTTACTACGGCGTGCTTTCCGGGCACCGACAGGCATCCCTCCATGCCTTCCTGCTCTCCCGAGGTCTCCAGGATCTCGGGGTTGATCATGACATAGCGCTGAGGTTCCGACTCATCCATGGTCGTGTCCACTACAAATATCCTGCGCAGGATCCCGACCTGAGGGGCCGCAAGACCTACGCCGTCGGCCTCATACATCGTATCAAACATATCCTCTATCAGCCTGGCGACGCGCTCCGTCATCTGTTCCACAGGCTTTGCGTGTTTGCGGAGGATCTCATCTCCTATTTCTCTGATGTTTCTGACTGCCATTATCTTTTCCTCTGATCTTTATTCTTTATATATATCCGGATAAACGCTCCGGCGCGGAAATCCGGCAAAAAGCTTTGCGGACGCCTCCGCCGGATAGTGATTATAAACCATCCGATGCAGCTTTACAACAGGTCCATCTGAAGCGAAGAGCCCACGCTCTGCATGGCGATCGTATCGCGCACGCGCAGAAGCAGCTCCCGGTCGGGATGCTTCACGTAAAAAATGCAGCGGAACTTGTCCTGTACCTTTCGGACTCCCGCGTCCGAGGGACCGACGATCTGAAGGAGGCCGTCGCCGAATTCCCGGCTGATAAGCGCGGTCAGCATCCCCGCCTCGCGGTGCACCTCCTCATCCGACGGGTGGGTCATCAGGACCGAGAGCATTTCTCCCTCCGGCGGGTAGCCGAGCAGCGCTCTGTAGGCTATCTCTTCCTCATAGAACGATCTGTAATCCTGGTGTGCGGCGGCAATGATGGTCGAATTATCGGGATTATAGGTCTGAGTGACTGCCGCTCCCATCTCCTGCGCTCTGCCTGCGCGTCCCGCCGCCTGGGTGAGCAGCTGGAAGGTGCGCTCTCCCGCTCTGAAATCATTTGAATAGAGAGAAAGATCTGCGGCCATGATACCCACCAGCGTCACCTTCGGGAAATCGTGTCCCTTTACTATCATCTGCGTGCCGATCAGGACGTCGGCCTTCCCCGAGGCAAAACGCGAAAGGATCCTGCTGTGGCCGGCTTTTCCGGAAGTGGTATCCGTATCCATGCGCAGCGTGCGCGCGCCGGGGAAATATTTGTGGACCATTTCCTCTACCTTCTCGGTGCCGAGTCCGAATCCAGCGATATACGGCGAACCGCACGAGGGACACGCATCCGGCATCGGGATCTCATACCCGCAGTAGTGGCACATGAGTCCTCTGGCCCGCCTCCTGCCTCCTTCGCTGTCACCGGCAAAGGTGTGCGCCGTCATGGATACGTCGCAGTGCGGACATTTGAGGACATATCCGCAGGATCTGCAGGATACAAAGCCCGCGTAACCGCGCCGGTTGATAAAGAGCATTATCTGTTCTTTTTTATTCAGCCTCTCCCGCATGGCCTCCGCCAGACGCCTGCTGAAGATGGTCTTGTTTCCGGAGCGCAGCTCCTCTTTCATATCCACTATGCTGACTCTCGGCAGCGAGCTTCCGGGGATGGCGCGGTAAGAAAGCTCATAGAGCCCGTATTCTCCGGAGAGAGCTTTTTTATAATCCTCTACGAGCGGCGTCGCGGAGCCCAGCACAACGCATGCGCCGCTGATCCTGCCTCTCTCCATCGCGACCTCGACGGTCTTGTACCGCGGAGCTGTCTCGCTCAGGTACGCCGTCTCATGCTCCTCGTCGGCTATGATCATGCCCAGAGCCGGAAACGGAGTAAAGAGGGCGGAGCGCGGACCGATGATCACGTCGATCTCGCCGTTTTTTGCCTTTTCAAAGACCTGGTACTTTTCTCCGTCCGACAGTCTGGAATTGACTACGCCGACCCTCTCCCCGTATCTGAGCCCAAAGCGCCTCAGATTCTGGAAGGTCAGGGATATCTCCGGGATAAGCAGGATCGTCTGTCTGCCCCTGCGGATCATCTCGTCGATCAGTTCCATATAGACCTGCGTCTTGCCGCTGCCGGTGATACCGTAGATCAGAGCAGGCTTTGGATAATTGCCAAGTATGCCGTCCACGGCGGCACGCTGCTCGGCGTTGAGTACTACGCTTACGGCGTCGTTTTCACGGTCCTCCTCCGTTATCGGCGTCTGTTCGACCTTCTGCTTTCGCGCGGATATCCTCTTTTTGCTCGGGAGGACGGTCTTCAGGGCCTGATTCATCGTACAGCCGTACTGCTTTTTCATAAAAGCGGCAAGCTCGATAAGCTCGGATTCAATGGATACTGCCTTTTCATCCACGGAGATGATCGGCTTGATCTTTTCCGGAGAAATACCCTCCGCGGGATGGTCCGCAACGTCGAGAACGAAGCCCGAGAGCGTACGCGTGCCGAAAGAGACCAGGACTTTTACCCCCGGTCTCACGCTTTCCTCCAGTTCACCCGGCACGGCGTAGCTGAACGTCCGGTCAAGTTTCTGAAGAGATATATCCACTATTACATCAGCGTATCTCAAAAAGCCTCCTCATGTCCGCAGGGAAATACGGCTGTCTCCGCAGCTTCCCGTGCACGGATAATCACGGAAGATCGTCAAGCCTCAGCGGCTTAAGCTCTTTCAGTATTTCCCCCAGATGCATTCCGTTTGAGCCCTTAAGGAGCACGGTATCCCCGTATCCCAGCCCCCAGACAAGGTCGGAGGCCAGCGCGGCATTCGAGCCATAGTGATAGACCGGGATCCCCGCCGCCTCTATGGGAGCGGACGCGTTTTCGATGAGAGAACCCACCGTGTAAACGGCATCGATCCCGAGCGTCGCGGCATACTCTCCGACTTCCCTGTGGTAACGGGGCGAGTCGGGACCGAGCTCGAGCATATCCGCAAGCACGGCTATGCGCCTGCCCGCGCAGTCTGTATCGGCAAGGACCTGCAGCGCGGCTTTCATGCTGTCGGGGCTTGCGTTGTATGAATCGTCTATTACCGTAAAGCCGTTCAGCTTAACGAATTCGAGCCTGCGCTCCGTGCCCGTAAAAGCGGAGAGCGCACCTGCGGCAGCGGAGGTATCCACTCCCAGCAGATCGCAGACGGCAATGGCGGCAAGCGCATTCAGCTCATTGTGACGTCCTGGCACACGAAGACTGAAGGAATAGTCTGACCTGCGGTAATCGCAGTCATCTCCGAAGCCATAGGACAAAACGCGAAGGTCATCTCTTACCTTAAATGGAAGCGCGTCTTTTTCTCCCGACGCGGCTGCCTTGACACGGCGCAGCAGCGGATCGTCGCCGTTTACCAGCAGTATTCCTCCCGGAGCGATATGATCGGCTATGTGAAGCTTTTCTTTCAGAATGTTTTCCTGGGAGCCGAGCTGTTCGATATGAGAGACGCCAATATTGGTCATGACCGCCATCGTGGGACGTCCCACCGCGGCAATGCGGCTCATCTCGCCGGGCATACTCATCCCGAGCTCCATGACCGCCACGTCGGCCTCAGGATCCATCAGGGACAGGGTGACGGGCACGCCTACCTGTGAATTGCTGTTGCCCGCCGTCGCGGTGACTTTCTTTTGAGAGGAAAGTGCGCAGACTATCATCTCCCTTGTCGATGTCTTGCCTACGCTTCCCGTTACGCCCACGAAAGGTATGGTGAATCTGCCGCGCAGCCAGCTGCCAAGAGCCTGGAGCGCAGCCACGGTATCGTCCACACGTATCCACGCATGCGTTTCCTGATCTATCTCCGCAGCGGAGCGTTCATCGTGCTCGCTGGTAAAGGCTGCCACGGCGCCGAGCTCAAAGGCTCCGCCTATAAACCTGTGGCCGTCAGTCTTTTCACCGATGATCGGTACAAATAAGTCGTCGCCCGACATTTTTCTCGAATCCAGCGAGATATGCCGCACGACAGTGTCTTCTCTTCCTCTGATGAGCCTGCCTCCGGTTGCCTGCAGGATGTCATTTACTGTTATGACCATTTTCTCTCCATGTTATCTGTTTTAGTAAACTATGCGGGCTTCCCCGCGCTGTGAGGCTGAAATCACCTCTGGCGGCACGCTCTCGCTACCTTCGTCACGCAGCGGTACTAAATTCATTCTGCGCTGACGCTTGAATTCATTAAGTACCGGCGGTGCGACTGCACTAAAGCTCATCCATCGTCTTCGACTTGGATTCGCTAAGTGCGCATGCATGGACGGCCTCCGCCGTCTCATCAGAGTACCGCCTTGAGGTTGACTTCAGCCGCACGGCGCGGGGAAGCCCGCATAGTTTAAACAGATAACATGGAGAGA
>CAMOQY010000132.1 GCA_946623295.1 uncultured Lachnospiraceae bacterium
CGCCAAGAAAATGAAAGATCTCGCAATTGGCCACGAGTTCCTGATCGGGGAAAAGCGCCTGGTTGTCGATCTCCTCGGGGTACTCTTCCTTTATCATCTCTTCCGTGGCAGAATTCGGCGTGGAGTAGCCTACGTACTCATAGGTCATAAAGCCGATCTCCGGACGCAGCATGAAGTCGATCCAGAGTTCCGCATTTTTCTGGCTCTGGGCATTCTTGGGAATGACCCAGCAGTCAAACCAGATATTAGAGCCTTCCTCGGGGACCACGTAGACCATATCCTCGTCATCCTCCTGGCAGTAGAGCGCCTCGCCGGAGTAGATCTGGCCTATAGCCGCGGATTCATTCAGCAGGAAATCACGGATGGCGTCTGTCTTGTACGAGTATACCAGCTCCTTCTGTTTGATCAGAAGGTCGGTGGCCTCTCTCATCTCCGCCTCGGAGGTGGTATTGATGGAATAGCCAAGCATACACAGCGGCGCTACATAGATGTCGCGCAGCGAATCCATCATCATGATCTCATCAAAATACTCTTCCTTCCAGAGGTCGCTCCACTTTGTGATCTCGCCCTCCTCGATCATTCGTGAATTGTACAGAATACCGACAGTACCCCAGTTGTACGGCACGGAATATTTGTTGCCCGGGTCAAACTGCTCGGCAAACTGCCTGCAGATATCATTGACGTACTTGAAATTCGGGATATTGTCCAGATCGATCTCGGAGAGGTATCCGTTTTTCCAAAGCTTTTCCACGGTATATTCGCTCGCGCAGACCACATCGTATTTCACCGAACCGCTGCTGATAACAGGGTACATCTCCTCGTTGGTGTCAAATACATCGTAGACTACGGTGAGCCCTGTCTCCTCTTCAAACATGTCTATGACATCAGGGTCGATATACGTTCCGTAGTTGTATACATACAGGTAATCACTGCTTCTCTCTTCACCCTCTTCTACCGGAGCAGCGCAGGCGCCGACCAGGAGGCATAAAACGAGAGTCAGACATATAAGCATGTATTTTTTCACTGTTTTCCTCCTTTCAGCTCTCAGCTTTGCGGCGCGCCTTTACGGTAGCGCTCTTGCCGCTGATGATATTTGACGCAATAAGCAGTATGAACACGACCACGAAGACAATCGTGGAAAGCGCGTAGACCGTAGGCCTGATGCCTATCCTGACCTGACCGTAGATCATTGTGGAGAGCGTGTTTATGCCGGCTCCGCGTGTGAAATGCGTTACGATAAAGTCATCCACGGACATCGTAAAGGCCATGAGAAAGCCAGAGAAGATACCCGAGCGAAGCTCAGGCAGGACGACCTTGAAAAAGGCCACCCAGGGCGTCGCGCCAAGATCCAGAGCTGCCTCATAGTGTGTCATCCCAAGCTGTCTGACCTTCGGACGGACGCTCAGCACCACGTACGGGATACAGAACGTGATATGCGCCAGAATGACCGTGCCCATACTGAGCGTAATGCCGAATGCGACGAACATCAGCATCAGAGACAGGCCTGTGACTATATCAGCATTGAGCAGCGGGATATTGTTCAGCGCGAGGAAGACGCTGCGCACCTTGTTGTTCAGTCTGGGAAGCGCGAGGCAGAACAGTGTGCCTATGACCGTGGAGACTACCGCCGATACAAGGGCGATGATCACGGTGTTTTTCAGGGCATCCATTATGTCCTCGTCCGCAAACATATCCTCATACCAGTGGAGCGAGAAGCCCGTCCACTTGCCCATGGTCCTGCCTTCGTTGAACGAAAGCACCATAAGCGTAAGTATCGGCGCGTAGAGAAAGAGAATGATCAGAGCCATATAGACCTTTTTAAGGACAGAATGCTTTTTCATGCCAGACCCTCCCCTTTCTTGTCAAATTTGGCTATAAAAGCCATGCTCACAAGAATGAATATCATCATGACTATCGACAGGCCGGCTCCGAGATTCCAGTTATCTCCGACCGTGAATTCCTGTTCGATGATGTTACCGATGAGCAGTATCTTGCCTCCGCCGAGCATATTGGAGATGACAAAGGTGGTCAGTGCGGGGACAAAAACCATGGTGATGCCGCTGACGATGCCCGGCACGCTGAGCGGGAGCAGTACTTTCGTAATGACCTGCGTCTTGCTTGCTCCAAGGTCATAGGCCGCCTCTGTCAGAGAATTGGGGACCTTGGAAAGAACATTGTTTATAGGCAGCAGCATAAAGGGCAGGAAGTCATAGACCATGCCCATGATGATAGCTCCGGGAGTATTGATGAGCCTTGCTTTGGGCAGGCCGATCCATCCCAGTATTCCGTTGATGACTCCGCCTTTTTCAAGCAGTACCTGCCATGCCATAGTCCTGAGCAGGAAGTTGACCCACATGGGAAGGAGGAAAATAAATACTATCACGCCCTTTGCACGCTTTACATTTCTCAGGATAAGCGCTATCGGGTATGAAAGGAGCAGGCAGACTACCGTGCAGGCAGCCGAGTAGAGAAGCGATTTCCAGAGAGCTCTGAGATTGCCCGGCTCGAATATCGCAAGGATATTCTGCAGGGTCCAGGTTCCGCTCTCATCCGTGAGGCCGTAATAGAACATCATGGCCAGAGGGATCAGCGTCCCGCCGATGATCCAGATGATGTACGGCGCGGTGAACGATCTTTTATTCATCGAGCTTTATGGCCTCCTCGTCCTCTGATGCGGGTTTATTCATGATCTGGATATTGAAGGGATCGACGCTGATGCTTACCTCCTCGCCGACGGGATGGCCCACCGTGCTCTGCACGAGCCACTCAAAGCCGCCTGCCATGACCTCCATCTCATAGTGCACACCCTTGAATATGATATGCGTGACTCTTCCGTCCATGCGTCCCTCGCCGGGTTTGCCCAGGATCACGTCCTCCGGACGGATCACTACGTCCACAGGCGTATTCGTTCCGAAGCCGCTGTCCACGCAATCGAATCTGACGCCGAGTATATCCACCAGCTTATCCTGTACCATGAAGCCGGGGATGATGTTGGAATCGCCTATAAACGCCGCGACAAAGGCGTTTTCGGGCTCGTTGTAGATGCTCTCGGGGGTACCCATCTGCTGGATGTATCCCTGGTTCATGACCACGACCGTATCGGACATGGTCAGAGCCTCCTCCTGATCGTGAGTTACGTAGATGAATGTGATGCCGAGCTCGTTCTTGAGCCTGATCAGCTCGTACTGCATCTCCTGACGGAGCTTGAGATCCAGCGCCCCGAGCGGCTCGTCGAGGAGCAGAAGCTTGGGCTCGTTGACGATAGCACGCGCGATGGCGACACGCTGCTGCTGACCTCCCGAGATGGAATCTACCGAGCGGTCCGCAAAATCTTCCATGTTCACGAGCTTGAGCGCGTATTTGATCTTATCGTCGATATACTGCTTGGATTTTTTGCTGATGCGCAGTCCGAAGGCAATGTTTTCGGCGATCGTCATATTCGGGAAAAGCGCGTATTTCTGGAATACTGTATTGAGGTTTCTGTGATTCGGGGGAGTATTTGTGATATCACGGCCTTCAAACAGCACCCTGCCGGAATCCGGCGTCTCAAATCCGCCTATGATCCTGAGCGTAGTCGTCTTGCCGCAGCCCGAAGGCCCCAGCAGTGTGACAAACTCGTTCTCGTGGATCGTGAGGCTAAGATCGTCGATGATAAGTTTGCTTCCGTAGCTTTTGGAGATGTGCTCCAGTTCAACCAGAGTTGAGCTCATGTAATTGTCCCCCCTTTATCCTTTCAGCTTTTACGTGTTTTGCGCCTTATCGGCAAAACACTATAATATACTTTTTAAAAATATTTCAATACCGATAGCGATCAGCACTATCCCACCGAGGATGTTAGCCTTGTTTTCGAGCTTCATGCCTGCCTTCATGCCGATATACAGTCCTATACGGCAGATAACGAGCGTCACGAGGCCTATTATCAGAGCCGATATGACTGCTTCATATACTTCATACTCCGATATGGTGAAGCCTACCGAAAGCGCGTCTATCGAGGTGGCCAGTCCCTGCGTCAGCAATATTGCCGCCGTGATCGGGCGGTACTCTTCTCCCGCGGCGCCCCTGATTCCTTTTACAAGCATGCGTACACCGAGAAAGAGCAAAAGCAAAAGCGCTATATACGGAACATATTTCTGGAAGCCTGTGATGAATCCCACTGCTGTCCTGACGAGTATATATCCAATGAGAGGCATTAACGTCTGAAAGACAGCGAACGTGCCTGCTATGAGCATCATTCTGCTGCCTTTCATCTCGCGCTCGTACAGGCCATCCGCCATAGAGACCGAGAAGGCGTCCATGGCCAGGCCCGCACCGAGCAATATGCTGTTTAAAACTAAAACAAGCAAGCGAAAATGTCCTCCGATTTTTGCCAGACGTTATACGTATGTGCTTTATGCTTTCTCTGCCGCCGCATGGTACGTGCTGCGGCAGAGATTAAAGCGGTCAGCTCGTAGTGACGGGCGTCGGCCGCCTGCGGTCAAAGATTGCATTCACGTCAAGACCGAGCTTGGAAAGCGCGGTGTTATTGCCGTCCAGCTGCCTCCACATCAGATAACCGTCGATATCGATACGAGACTGACGAACGTA
>CAMOQY010000133.1 GCA_946623295.1 uncultured Lachnospiraceae bacterium
GCCTTTCTCTTGTATACTACGTTGATCTCGTCGGTGTCGGCGTTTCTGAATACAAAGAAATCATGTCCGAGCATATCCATCTGCAGGCAGGCCTCCTCGGGATCCATGGGCTTTACCGCGATGCGCTTGGTGCGGACGATCTTGATCTCATCCTCGTCCTCTTCGGGCTCCTCGATATCATACTGGGGCGTAAAGCCCGGGGCCTGATATTTGTCGATAAGCTTTTTGCGGTGACGCAGCAGCTGGCGCTCGAGAGCCTCCTGGGCCATATCGATGGCATCGTGCACACTGGCGGACCTGCGCTCGGTGCGGATGATGCCGCTTCCGAGCGGAATGGTGATCTCTATCCTCTTAAACTCGCCCTCTCCGGTGAGCACTACATGCGCGGTGGTTTCCTCCGGGAAGAATTTTCCGAGCTTTTTGCCGATCTTTTTCTCGACGGCATCCTTGTAGTCCTGAGTGAATCTGATGTTGTTTTCTTTGTAAGCAAATAACATATGATCACCTCCTGTATTTAATTCTTTAAGTATATTCTACCATAGTTCGACAACTTTGCAACAAAAAAGTGAATTGTATATAAAATTTTGCGTAAAAAGTATGCTGCCTTGCAAAACGCGGTCTGTCCGGGCGGTGCGGCAGGCATGTTTCCCCTTTGATGAAAAAAATTTCAGAATTTAGTTGACTAAAGCACGGACGGGTGATATAATCCCGCCCATAAACATGATAGAGGCGCGGCCGACATCAGTAGCTTCCGATCTGGGACGGTAATCCAGGAAGCGAAAGGGGACGCCGCCGAAGGGCCAGCGGTCTTGCCGGACCAAAGGTACCTGGGCAAAGGGAGAATATCTTTTTGACTGTCGCGGATATCCGCGGAGAGCTGTCGTGACAAACATCTTGTATTCGCATTTTGTAGGTCATGATATCTATCATGACCTGTTTCTTTTTTGTAGCGGGATTTCCGCGAAGCGCCCATCCGGAGGGCATGGATTCCGGAGAAAGGAAGAATATGAGAAGGTTTGTATCATTTTTTGCAGCAGTAGTCATGATCATGTCGCTGGCAGGATGCGGCGGCAGCGGTTCCGGCAAGAGCCTCGACATACCCGGGCTTGAGGACGGAGTGCTGACTGTGGCTATGGAGTGCGCGTACGCGCCTTATAACTGGGCTCAGCCCGACGATTCCAACGGAGCTGTTCCGATCAAGGATTCCGCGCTCTACGCAAACGGCTATGACGTCATGACCGCAAAGGCGATCTGCGAGTCCATCGGCTGTGATCTCGAGATAGTACAGCTCGACTGGGATTCGCTGGTGCCCGCGGTACAGTCCGGCACGGTCGACGCCGTCATAGCGGGTCAGTCCATGACTGCCGAGCGCATGGAATCGGTCTCGTTTGCAGGCCCTTACCTCTATGCTACCATCGTCTGCCTGACAAAGGCCGACAGCAGCTATGCCTTTGCAAAGGGGATCTCCGATCTGTCCGGCGGCACGTGCACGAGCCAGATGGGAACGATCTGGTATGACAGCTGCCTGCCTCAGATCGAGGGCGCCGTCATTCAGAACGCATCCGAATCCGCGCCTGCCATGCTGATGGCTCTCGAGTCCGGTACCTGCGATTTTGTCTGCACGGATATGCCCACTGCCCAGGCCGCGGTCATCGCTTATCCCGATCTGACGATCCTTGATTTCGCCGGATCCGGAGATGATTTCGAGGTCTCTGACGAGGACATCAATATCGGTATCTCCGTAAAGCTCGACAACACTGCGCTCAAGGACGCCATCGACGCTTATCTCGCGGGCAAGACTGCCGAGGATTTCAACGCTCTTATGGCTGAGGCCATCAAGGTGCAGCCTCTGAGCGAATAACTATTATCCCTGTCTTTTGAATTCTGATGCGCCGGGGACTCTGATTCCCGGCGCAGTATCCTTTTTTCACGGAGCAGATATGTTAGAAAAGCTTTTTACGGATATCGCCGGTATCTGGAACAAATACGGAATGGTCTATCTTGACGGCATAAAAAACACCGTCATACTGGCTACGACCGCTACCGTCATAGGCTGCGTTATCGGCCTGATCTGCGGGATACTGAATACGATCCCGGTGAGCAGCCGCGACCCGCTGCCCAAGAGGATCTTTCTCAAGATCGTGAGGATCATCCTCCGGGTCTACGTGGAAGTATTCCGCGGCACGCCGATGATCCTTCAGGCGGTCTTTATCTACTACGGGATCCCGTATTTCTTCGGCGTATCCTTTGACAGCATCTGGACGGTCAGCATCGTTGTGGTATCGATAAATACCGGCGCGTACATGGCCGAGTCTGTGCGCGGGGGCATAATGTCTATCGATATCGGGCAGACCGAGGGCGCAAAGGCCATCGGAATGAACCACTGGCAGACGATGACGGGAGTAATTCTGCCGCAGGCCTTCCGCAATATCCTTCCCCAGATCGGCAATAATTACATTATCAATATCAAGGACACCTCGGTGATGTTTATTATCGGCTTTTCGGATTTCTTCGCCGTACACAAGATGGTTTCCGGCGCGATCTTTACGTACTTCCCTTCGGCGTTTATGGAGATGTTCGGGTATCTGGTGCTGACGCTTGTTGCCTCAGGCCTGCTCAGACTTCTGGAAAAGCATATGAAGGGCGATAAAAACTATGAGCTGGCGAGCGGGGATCAGCTGGTGATGGCGGCGGGCACGTACAAGGTGCCTTCAAGCGCCGAGCCGTTTGAGGAGCGCAGCCGTGAATTCGGAGGCAAGAGATGAGCGAGCATATTCTGGAAGTCAGGCATCTGTCCAAAAGCTTCGGCTCGCATCAGGTGCTGACAGATATAGATTTTAACGTGTCAAAGGGCGACGTGACCTGCATCATCGGAGCCTCGGGCAGCGGAAAAAGCACGCTGCTGCGCTGCATAAATCTGCTGGAGACGCCCACCGGCGGCGAGATCCTTTATCACGGTCAGGACGTGACCGGCAGCCGCATCGATCAGTGCGCCTACCGCGCAAAGGTCGGAATGGTGTTTCAGAGCTTCAATCTTTTCAGCAATATGACCGTGCTCAAAAACTGTGTCTACGGTCAGGTAAAGGTAGCAAAGACAGACAAAGCCGCAGCCCGCGAGAAGGCGATGTATTACCTCGGCAAGGTCGGCATGCAGGAGTATATAAACGCAAAGCCGGACCAGCTCTCGGGCGGACAGAAGCAGCGCGTGGCCATAGCGAGGGCGCTTGCCATGGAGCCGGAGATCCTGCTTTTTGACGAGCCGACTTCCGCTCTCGATCCGGAAATGGTGGGAGAGGTGCTGGACGTCATGAGGAATCTGGCGCGCGACGGAATGACGATGCTGGTCGTGACGCACGAGATGGCTTTTGCCAGGGATGTGAGCACCCGCGTGGTCTACATGGCGGACGGCGTTATCGCCGAGGAGGGTCCGCCTTCACAGGTGATGACAGACCCGGTGAATCCCAGGACGAGAGAGTTTCTGGCGCGGTTTTTGTAAACAGCTTTTTCTGCGGAGCCTCCGGGCTCCGTTTTTAATTGAAAAAAACCTGTAATATGGTATACTTCATATATAATGAGGCTTTGGACGGAGGCATACGGATCGTGCCGGATTCACCTGTTTTTACGATCATTATTCCCATTTCAACACTGCACGGTTTTGCGCAGTGCTGCTAAGGTTTGCTCATTGCATATATATGGTTTAAAAGACTGTTCACAGACGTCGGCTTTTGTCGTATGAGCGATACGGCCTCATGAAAAAAGAAAAAGAGTAAAGGAAGATAATTGATATGAACGGAGCTGTTTTAAATTTATCCGAAAAAAAGGATATACGCGAGATGATCGTGTCTGCCGGCAGAGGCAGCGGCGATGGGCTGCTGCGCGAGATACTGACTGACTGCGTGCCGGAGAGGATCACCTTTATCTGCGATGATAAAGCGAGAGCGGAAAGGATACGCAGGGAGGCGGAGGGCTTCATCCCCGGCGGCGTGGAAGTTTCCTTTGCCGGGAGCGCCGCGTGGTCCGCTGACGGCGCGGAAAAGTCAGGTGCGATCCTCATCGACTGCCCTGATGATCTTGAACAGGTAAAAAACCTCGTGCAGCTTTCGCCGAAGTATCTTTCCGTGCGGACCGTCAGGGGAGGCGTCGGGGCGTTTGATATATGGGAATGCTTCAGAAAAAACGCCGAACACATCTACGTCTCTACAGAGCCTGATCCGAAAGAGGGCGGCAGGACAGAGGCTCTGGACTGGGAGCGCGGCGGCGGGGATATCGAGCTTAGCGTTATCTTCCCGATGTACAACGTTTCCGCTTATCTCAGGCAATGCATAGAGTCGGTCACCGCATGGAAGGCTGATTACGTGGAGTTTCTTTTTGTGGACGACGGTTCGCCGGATGACTGCGCCGATATAGTAAATGAATGCGCGGCAAATGACAGCCGGATAAAGCTTCTGCGCAAGCAGAACGGCGGCTGCGCCTCGGCCAGGCAGTTCGGAATGGAGGCGGCGCGGGGACGTTATCTGGGCTTCGTGGACCCGGACGACTATGTGGCCGCGGATTT
>CAMOQY010000134.1 GCA_946623295.1 uncultured Lachnospiraceae bacterium
GCGCTTTAACAGCGAGCGCCGCATAAAGATAAAAAAGGCCCGCCATCCGCTGCTCGACCGGAAAAAGGTCGTGCCCATCGACGTGGAGCTCGGCGGCGATTTTTCCCTGCTTGTCATCACCGGCCCCAATACCGGCGGCAAGACAGTCACGCTTAAAACGATCGGCCTGCTGACGCTCATGGGCGAAGCCGGCCTTCATATTCCCGCCGCGGAGGGCTCGGAGCTCGCGGTCTTTGACAGAGTCTTTGCCGATATAGGTGACGAGCAGAGCATCGAGCAGAGCCTGAGTACCTTTTCCGCTCACATGACAAATATCGTGCGGATCCTGAGTGAGGCCGGCAGCAGCTCTCTCGTGCTCTTTGACGAGCTCGGCGCCGGCACGGACCCGACCGAGGGAGCCGCGCTTGCGATCTCGATACTTTCCAGGCTGCTGCGCCGCGGTACACGTACCGTAGCTACGACGCATTACAGCGAGCTCAAGCTTTTCGCTCTCTCCACAGACGGCGTTGAAAATGCCTGCTGTGAGTTTGACGTGGCGACTCTCCGCCCCACCTACCGTCTTCTCATCGGTGTCCCGGGCAAGAGCAATGCCTTTGAGATCTCCAGAAAACTCGGTCTCTCCGACGATGTGATAGAGGAGGCAAAGGCTGCCATCGGACGTCAGGACGAGGCCTTCGAGGACGTTATCTCCGATCTTGAGCTCCGCCGCCGCAGTATGGAGGAGCAGGAAGCACAGGCAAGCGCCCTCCGCGAGGAGATCCAGCGTCTGAAAGAGGATCTTGCCTCAAAGCAGGAGCGTCTGGATTCTCAGCGCGAGCGTATCCTGCGGGAGGCCAAGGAAGAGGCCAGAGGCATACTCCAGGAAGCAAAGGATACCGCCGACCGCGCGATCAGATCTATGAACAAGGCAGGCGTGCAGGTCAGCAGGGAAGCCGAGGCCGAGCGCAGCCTTCTCCGCTCGCGCATCGATGCTCTCGGTGAGGACCTGAGCCTTAAGGCAGCCCGCCGCAGCGAGGGTCTTCAGGCGTCCGACCTTCACATCGGCGACGGTGTGCGGGTCCTTTCTCTGAATCTGAACGGTACCGTCTCGACGCTTCCCGACGCAAAGGGCAACCTTTTTGTCCAGATGGGAATTCTCCGCTCGCAGGTCAACATTTCCGATCTGGAGCTGCTTCCCGACGAGGATGAAAAAGATAACGGCCGCGTTTCCGGTGCCGGAGGCGTCGCCAGAGCCAAGGCGATGGCTGTCTCTCCCGAGATCAATCTCGTGGGTATGAGAGTGGATGAGGCGATGGCCGAGCTTGAAAAATATCTCGATGACGCTTATCTTGCAAGGTTGGAATCGGTCCGGATCATACACGGCCGCGGTACTGGAGCGCTCAGATCCGCCGTGCAGACGATGCTCCGCAAAAACAGCCGCATCGACCGCTACCGGGCGGGCGAATATAATGAGGGCGGCTACGGCGTGACCGTCGCGACCTTTAAGTGATTTTTCTGATGCGGCACCCTTTGCCGCCGGCAGCAATATACAGAGGTAGAAACTATGTCAAAACAGCGCATACTTATCGTAGATGACGATCCGAATATCGCCGAACTCATCTCGCTCTATCTGAAAAAAGAGCAGTTTGAGACGGAGACCTGCGGAGACGGAAGGGAGGCTCTGGATATGGTCGCGAGCTTTGACCCCGACCTGATCCTGCTGGATCTGATGCTTCCCGGTATCGACGGATATCAGGTCTGCCGGGAGATCAGGCAGACGCGCACCACGCCCGTTATCATGATGTCGGCCAAGGGCGAGGTCTTTGACAAGGTTCTCGGGCTCGAGCTCGGAGCGGACGACTACGTGATCAAGCCCTTTGATACAAAAGAGCTCGTCGCGCGCATCAAGGCCGTGCTGCGGCGCACGTCCGCAGCGAGTCCCGCCGCGGATCACGACGGACCGCAGATAGTCCGCTACCCGGGGCTTGTCATAAACAAGACCAACTACTCTGTCACGCTTGATAACGAACCTCTCCAGGTCACGCCCAGAGAGCTCGACCTGCTTTACTATCTGGCTTCTTCGCCCAACCGCGTTTTTACGCGCGAGCAGCTCCTCGATAGGCTGTGGGGATATGATTATATAGGCGATTCCCGCACCGTGGACGTCCACGTCAAACGCCTGAGGGAAAAACTCGGCGAGCATGAAGGCTGGGCGCTTACTACAGTATGGGGCGTCGGCTATCGTTTTGAAACGAAATAAATACCGGTTCCTTTGAAGCGCCGCAGGGTATTCGGATCCGCGGCGGACGGATGTTTTTGATATAAAATGAAACGCAGGCTTCTGTTAAAATCAGCTCTTGGATATCTGCTTTTCGCCGCGCTCTCCTTTTTAGTGATCGCGACTTTTTCCTATCGCGCTTTTTACAGAAATGATCTTGAATTTGAGGCGAGGCGCGCCCGCACCCAGGTCCACAGTATAGCGGACGAGTTTTCCGCGGTGTACCGCGGCGATTCCGAGCCGGACGAGCTGCTCCTGCAAAAGCTCAACTGGCTTGAGCAGACCGAAGGCTGGCGTGTCTGGATACTGGATGTGGACGGAGTCGTCGTCTTTGATTCTTCCGACCGTCTCCGCGGCAGTGCCATCGCGGAGTTCAACCCCCTCTCCACCAGCAGCTACCTGATCGACGCCTATCCGCAGCTCGGTCCCGGCTGGTGCAGCGTTTTCTGCTCGATCACAGCCAATTTCAAACTGAGGGGCTACGCCGTGCTGAGTCTTCCGACCCGCACCGTGGCTGATCAGGCGTACTCTCAGCTTATCCCCATTCTGATCACATTTGCCATCATCTTTCTGCTTTCGTTTATCATTATGATCATCCAGTATTTTACTGTGATAAAGCCTCTCCGCCGCATCACTGCCGGCGCGGACAGATACGCCCGCCGCGATTTCAAATACCGGATCGGCATGAAAGGGAACGACGAGATGGGATATCTGGCGGGGACGCTTGATTCAATGGCCGGCGACCTGGACGCCGCCGAGGAATCGCAGCGCAAGTTTATATCAAATATTTCTCACGACTTCCGCAGCCCTCTGACCTCCATAAAAGGCTATCTCGAGGCGATACGCGACGGCGTGATCGGACCGGACGAGCAGGAGCATTATCTCAATATCGTCATCTCTGAGGCCGAACGTCTGACGGGTCTCACCCAGAGCATGCTTCAGCTGAATACTCTCCGCAGCGGCGAGCTGATGCTGGCCTGGTCAGACTTTGACATCAACAGAGTAATAAAGGATACCTGTGCCAGCTTCGAGGGACAGTGTTCCGCGAGAGATATCGATTTCGATCTGTATTTTGACGCGGAAGAATCCTTTGTACATGCTGACAAGGCGCGCATTCAGCAGGTCCTCTACAATCTTATCGACAACGCGATCAAGTTTTCCGGCAACGGCTCCACTATCACGGTGGATGTCTCATCCCGCGGCGAAAAGATCTTTGTTTCAGTAAAGGATCAGGGCGTGGGAATCTCGCGCGAAAATCTGAGCCGTATCTGGGATCGTTTCTTTAAGACGGACGCTTCCCGCGGCAAAGATAAAAAAGGGACAGGTCTGGGCCTGTCCATAGTAAAAGAGATAATCACGGCGCACGGCGAAACTATCGACGCCATAAGCACCGAGGGCGCCGGCACCGAATTTATCTTCAGATTAAAAAAGAGCGTGTGATCACGCCCTCGTCAGATAACGCCTGCCATCCCGCATAAGCACTACCCTGTCATTTCCATTTGTCGTGCGGCCTATGATCCGGCAGTCTTCGCTCTCCTCGTCATCCCCCAGTACAAAGACCTCGCAGGTCGTCTCCAGCATGTACGGATCCGCCTCCGTCAGCTCGCAGATCTCTATGGTCTCCTGCCTGATCGGGATCAGCTCATGACGCACCTCTATGCCGCAGCCCAGGCTCTCACCGAGCCTCCAGAGCTGCTGATATACGCCATCGTGTGAGTTGCCTTCCGCTCCCAGACTGTCAAAGCGGCGCAGAAAAGAAGGCGAAAAACGCCTTCTCATAAGCTCCGGAGCATCCTCAGCCATCTTACGGCTGCCGATATCGCCGGCCCAGCCTGTCACGGCGATCCTCATCTCCCGCGCCCTACAGAATATATGCCAGAAGCGGCAGCACCATGCAGAGGACCAGCAGCCCTACGAGCACTCCGATTATTATCCTTCTGGATTTGTTATTGTTAAAGTGAAACATTCTCTCCTCCCGCAGGGCATTCTCCTCTCAGAAAACAATTCGCGCAGTCAGGCTTTCTGGCTGTGCAGATCGTACGCCCCAAAGTGATTATGTGCATATTATACGATATCCAGTGATCCTTAGGAAGCACCTTCATCAGATCATACTCTATCTTTTCCGGATCCTGCTCGCGCGTAAAACCAAGCTTGTTTGAAATTCGCTTTACATGCGTGTCCACGACTATGCTGTCTATGCCGTAGACGTTTCCGAGTATTACGTTGGCGGTCTTGCGTCCGACCCCGGGCAGCTGCGTAAGCTCTTCTATCGTATCCGGAACCTT
>CAMOQY010000135.1 GCA_946623295.1 uncultured Lachnospiraceae bacterium
GCCGTAGAGCAGGTTTTCGCGGACCGTGCCCGAGAAGAGGTGCGGCGTCTGCAGAACATAGCCGATATTGCTGTGGAGCCAGAGCTGCGAGCGCTCTCGCGCGTCGCGTCCGTCGATCAGTATCTGACCTGAGGTCGGCTCGAAAAATCTGCACGCCAGATTCACGAGGGTAGACTTGCCCGCGCCGGTCTCGCCGACGATGGCCACGTTCGTGCCCTGCGGCACTTTCAGATTGAAATGCTCGAGCACGTATTCGTCGCCGTCGGGGTATTTAAAGCTGACGTCCCTGAACTCCACGTCGCCGTGCAGGGGCTCCCAGTTCTCCTTCTTCGGATGGAAGGAATCGCCGTATTTTTCTATGACTTCCGGGCTGTCCGCCACGTCGGACTCCGTCTCCATCAGCCGCGTAAAGCGCTCGATATTTACCTGCGTCGAGATCAGGCCAGTGATCGTGTACACGATCCAGCGTATCGGCTCCATCAGATTCATGGCGTACGATGTGAAAGCCGCGAGCGTTCCCAGTTCTATCACTCCAGATATCGTGAGTCTGCCGCCGCGGTAGAGTACCAGCGCGAGCGCGATGTAGGACGCGAAGGAGATCGTGGCGATCAGCAGCGAGCGGTAGTGGGCGGCTCTGACTCCGGTGCGCGTCATATCGCGGCTGACTCCGGTGAAGTCCTCCTCCATGCGGCGCTCCGAGACCAGAGTTTTCGTGGTCTTTGCGCCGGTGATGCCCTCGTTGAAGCCTGAGGTGATCTGCGAATTTATCTCGCGCACCCGGCGGTTGAGCCGGACCAGATGCCTCTGGAAAAAGGCTACCGCGAGTGTCGCCAGCGGCACTATTACGAGTACCAGCAGGCAGATCCGCCAGTTCATGACAAACATGATCACTATGGAACTGAACACGTAGGTGAGCTGCCAGATGCTGTCCATCAGGCCCCAGGCGATGAGCTCGCCGATCCTGCTTGTGTCGCTCATCACGCGCGAGTGGATGTAGCCCACGCTGTTCTGGTTGAAATACGAGAATGAAAGCGTCTGGAGGTGATTGAAGCTGGCGCGCCTCATGTCGCGGTTCAGGTACATCTCGATCCTGCCGCTGTTGCAGCCGGAGATGAAATTGCTGATTACCTGGACGGCGAGCAGCCCGACATAGCCAAGGATGAAGGGCAGAAGAGTATCCAGCGTGGATTCACCGACAAAATGATTCAGCGCGTATCTCTGGAAGAGCGGGATCAGCGTATCGATCAGACCCGCAAGCAGGCAGAGAGACGCAGTAAGGATTATGTATTTTTTCAGCGGCCGCAGGTAGGGGACGAGCTTGGGCAGACCGAACAGACGCAGCTTTACGTACTGCTCTTCATCTTTTTTGATGTTTTCAGCCATTTATCCCACCTCCTTGTCCGTGTCCTCGAGCTGCAGCTCGCTGATGCGCTGGTAGAGTCCGCCGGAGGTGCGAAGCTCCTCCGGGGTGCCGGACTCGGTGATGCGTCCTTTTTCCATGACTATGATCTGATCCGCCTGCATGAGCGTGGTGACACGGTGCGAGATCAGGATGACCGTCGCCGTGCCGAGCAGCTGGGCGAGGCGGCTGCGTATGCGCGCATCGGTCTCGGCGTCCACAGCGGAGAGCGAATCGTCAAAGACCATGATCGGGGCTTTCTGGGTAAGCATACGCGCGATGGCGGTGCGCTGCTTCTGCCCGCCGGAGAGCGTGACTCCGCGCTCGCCGACCATGGTGTCGTATCCGTTTGTGAATTCGCTGATAGTCTCGTCGACGCAGGCGATGTCCGCCGCGCGGCGTATATCCTCCTCGGGGATATTCCTGTCGATGATGCCTATGTTTTCGCTGATCGTGCGCGAGAAAAGGAAAGGCTCCTGGAGCACCATGCCGATGCCGCGCCTCAGGTCGGCGGCCTTCATATCGCGGATATCCACGCCTCCGATGCTGATCCGCCCGCTTCCTTCGGGCAGATCGTAGAGCCGGTCAAGCAGATGCATGAGCGTGGATTTACCGGACCCCGTGCTGCCCAGAATGCCCAGGGTAGTACCGGCTTTGATCCGGAAGCTGATATCGTGCAGGATCTCCTTTTCGCTGTCGTAGCCGAAGCTCACGTGATCAAACTCGATATCTCCGCGCAGAGCCTGCTGCGCCGTTTCTGAGGAAACCGCGTCCGGCCTGTCCTGCTCGGGCTCGGAATTCATGATATAGCGGATACGGTCGATGGACACGCCGGCCTTGCTCATCTCCGAGATCACGCGGCCGAGCTGCCTGACAGGCCAGATCATCATACTGTTGTAGGTGATAAATGCGATAAGCTCGCCCGCGGTCAGGGTGCCGTTGACGCACATTACGGAGCCGAGCACCAGCACCAGCAGCACCTGCAGACCTCCGATGGTATCTCCGATCGCCCAGAAGTAGGAGAGGAGCTTTATCAGATGCACCCACAGGCTGGTATATACTTCGTTTTGCTTTTCAAAGCGGTCGCGTTCAAAATTCTCACGGCCAAAGGCCCTTACCACTCTGACGCCGGTCAGGTTTTCCTGGGCGATGGTGGAGAGGACGCCCTCCTGATTGTCGCAGGCCTCGAAGTTCTTTGAGATCTTTACGCGGAAGATGACGGAATAGGTCACGATGACCGGGGCCGCGATCGCCGCGACAAGGGAAAGCTGCAGGTTCATCGAGAACATGAAATACAGGGAAAAACCAACCAGCAGCAGGATCCGGAAGACCGAGATCAGCTGGTCCGAGACGAAGGTCCGGATGCGCTCGGCGTCTGACGTGCAGCGCTGGATGATGTCGCCGGTCTTGTTTTCCATGTGCCAGGAGAAGGGAAGCCTTTGGATGTGTGAAAAGAGGTCTTCGCGGATCTTCTGGGAGAGGCGCTCGGCCGCAACCGACGTGGTCTGGCTGCGCAGGTATACGAATACGCCCACGAGCAGCGCAAGGACCAGGATTATAAGCGCGACGAGCTCAAGATGCTCGCGGAAATACGCGGCGCCGCCCGCCGAATCAATAAGGCGCAGGACAAAACCCGGCGCGTTGATGGGCGCGTCGCCGATGACTGAGTCGACTGTCTGCCGGATGACCTGCGGGATCAGCAGCTCGAGCAGCGTGACTATAAATGACGATATTATGCAGGCGATAAAGAATCGCTTGCTTCCGTGCAGGAAATGCGCGAGCATTCCTGCTTTTGTGTAGGGCCCCGAGCGGGCCGTTTGCTTTTTGGTGTTATCTTTCATATGTTTCCTTTTTGTGTGTTAGCGCTGTCGCTGCGGCGACAGCATGATCTGCGCTGCGTCAGAGAGTTTTCTGACAAAATAAAAGCGGGAACAAGACCTCGTGAGAGGCTCATTCCCGCTTTTTCCGGAAGAATAAAGGATTATTCTTCGACTATCTGTGCATCCGCGGAGTTTTTGCGTACGCTCTCGATGCCGGCTTCACAAGCTTTCTTTGTGGTGTAGCCCTCACCGGTAGCGATGATCTCTCCGTTTTTTGCCTTAAGACGGAAGCGGAATTCGCCTGCCTTGTCTGCGTAAAGTTCGAACTTAGGGTGCTTTGCAGTCTCGAAGCCTTCTACTGTCTGATCCTCAAGAGCGGCAATGGGCGCATTGGTCATAACGCTGTTTACGCCGGACTTGCAGGTATCAAGCGATTTGTAGACCTGAGAGGTAGCGATCACCTGCCCGTTTGTGGCCTTGAGATTGAATTTGAAACCGTCGTTCTTTGTAGCTGATATTACGAATTTGCCCATTTTCGTGCCTCCTTTTATATTAAGGTAAAACATTTACATAACTGCTAACATAATAAATGAAATGAGGTTAAATTTCAACGACTTTCTTGTGCTTTTGTAAAATTCGCACGGTCGCGGCGAGACTTTGCGGAGACGCCTGCCGGGCGGAGCGGGCCGGCGGACGGTGCGGGCCGACGCGGGCATCCGCAGTTTTCACCGCCTGCGGTTCATTTTTGCCATGGATGCGATAGTGGGGATCTTCATCGGGCAGATATCCACGCAGGAGAGCGCGCCCGAGCAGCCCGGCGCAAAATGTCGGTCGTATTCTTTTTTTATACCGGAGCCGGCGCTTCGCGAGGAGATCAGGTAGCAGTCATTGGCAAAGTATGCGCCGTAAAAACCGCCTTTCCCGGTATAGTTGGGGCAGACCTCCAGACAGAGCCCGCATTTGAGGCATTTGGCCGCGATGTAGCGGTGCTCGTATTCTGACGGGTCGCTTGCGGAATACTCCTGAATGTACGCGTTGCTCTCGAGGAGGTCGTTTTGTATGGCGGAGCGGTCGGTCACAAGGTCTGAGACCACCGGGAATTTACTGAGCGGCTCGAGTACGAGGGTATCGCCATCCATATCGCGAAGAAAGGTCTCGCAGGCCAGCGCGGGGCGGCCGTTTATGACCATGGCGCAGGCTCCGCACATTCCCTGCAGGCATGAGCACTCCCAGCTGATGCGGGGGATGGTTTCGCCGTTTTCGTCGCGCAGGTCGTCGCCGGAATTCAGCGTATCGAGGAGCGCCGCGACGGAAATATCG
>CAMOQY010000136.1 GCA_946623295.1 uncultured Lachnospiraceae bacterium
CGAGGTAGTCACACGCCTGCGCGCTGTCAGGGATGCCGCTGATTCGTACAGTTATCCCGGCATCAGCGGCGACGTACGCTTTATCTACGAGGTGACGTACTAAGGCGGACCTTGATTCCATCATCCGATTCCCGGGCTTCTCTCCTGTTCCTGCCGGTACACGGCTTTTGCACTTCTCATGACCGATAGTCTTTGTCTTTTATCCGGTGATGTGCTATTATTGGCACATGAAAATGTGGAGGTGCGATTTGAAGCTCTGCGAAAAAAAACTCTTCCTCCTTGACATGGACGGAACTATTTATCTCAGCGAAACACTCTTTGACGGGTCTGCCGAATTTCTCGACACCGTAAAACGCAACGGCGGCAGATACGTCTTTCTGACCAACAATTCATCCAGAGGCACAGACGCCTATATTGCAAAGATGCGCCGTCTCGGTATAGAGACGGCAAGCGATGAATTCTTCACGTCCGCGGACGCGGCGATCATGACTCTCGACCCGGCACTTACCTACTACGTCTGCGGCACAGCATCCCTGAAAAACCAGCTTGCAGGCGCGGGCTTCAGGCTCAGCGAAGAGCCGGGCGAGGACGTTGATGATGTGCTGCTCGGCTATGACACCGAACTTACCTATAAAAAACTTGAGGACTGCTGTATCCTTCTGATGAGGGGCGCCGGATATATTGCCACTCATCCCGATCTCGTATGCCCCACATGGTACGGAAGCGCGCCCGACTGCGGAAGCGTCATCGAGATGCTTTACACTGCCACAGGCCGAAGGCCATCCCGCATCATAGGCAAGCCGCAGCCCGATATGGCTCTGGCGGCAATGAGAAAGTTCAACTGTACTCCTGAGGAGACCTGCCTCGTCGGCGACCGTGTATACACGGATATAGCATGCGGCGTCAACGCGGGGATAGATACTGTATTTGTGCTCTCCGGCGAGGGCGTGCCGTCAGACTGTGAAAAATACGGCGTCCGCCCGGCCTATACCATGCAGAATATCCGCGAACTGCTCTCTCACATAAAGCATTGATCCCGGCACTCTAAGCTTTAAAAGAAAAGCTGAAAAGATATACAGGAGAACAAATATGAAACTCAACAACAAACGTACTGTCATCGTCGGACTCGCCTTTCTCTCGATCTGCGCGTTCTGGCAGATGTATGACAACATCATGCCGCTGATCCTGACCAACACCTTCCATCTGAGCGAGACCTGGTCAGGCCTTATCATGGCGGCCGACAATGTCCTGGCACTCTTCCTGCTGCCCTTCTTCGGTTCGCTTTCCGACCGCGCGGACACAAAGATAGGACGCCGGATGCCCTTTATCCTGTTTGGCACCGGCTGCGCCATCATACTGATGAACATCCTGCCTTTCCTGGACAACAGCTACTACGCTGAGCCCTCCTCTTTCAAGCTTATCTCCTTTATCGTGGTACTGGGGATACTGCTTGTCGCCATGGGAGTCTACCGCTCGCCCGCTGTTGCCCTTATGCCTGATGTGACGCCCAAGCCTCTAAGGTCCCGGGCCAACGCCATCATAAACCTCATGGGAGCGCTCGGCGGCATTATCTATCTCGGCGTGGCCGCGCTGGCCTATCCCAAGGCGAAAACAGAGGGACTCGCTCACGTGGACTACCAGCTCCTCTTTATAGTGGTTGCGTCCATCATGTTCGTCGCGGTAGCCCTGCTCTTCATTTTTGTCAGTGAGCCCCGTCTCTCCGCTGAAAACAAAGCGCTTGAGGCAAGTCATCCCGAGTGGAACCTGGCACAGGAGGATGCCTCCGGAAACGAAGTCCTTCCCGCACCGGTCAAAAGAAGTCTCGCCTTTCTGCTTGCATCCATAGCGCTCTGGTTTATAGGCTATAACGGCATCAGCACCTGGTTCACAAAATACGTCGAGACCGTGATGGGCGAAGGCATCGGTGGCGCCTCGACCTGTCTTATGGTCGGTACCGGCGGCGCGATCATTTCATACGTACCCATCGGAATCCTCGCATCCAAAATAGGCCGCAAAAAAACCATACAGAGCGGAATAATAATCCTGACCGTCTGCCTGATCATCGGATTTTTCCTGACGACCAACTCCTCGTCCATCAATATCTTTATGTATATCACGTTCGCTATAGTCGGTTTTGCATGGGCAGCCATAAACGTCAACAGCCTGCCTATGGTGGTCGAGATGTGCAAAAGCTCGGATATAGGCAAGTTTACCGGATATTACTATACCGCATCCATGGCGGCGCAGGTCGCAACTCCCGTCATGGCCGGTTTTCTGATGAGCAATATCGATTACAAGATCCTCTTTCCCTACAGCGCTGTCTTTGTGGGGCTGAGCTTTGTTACCATGATATTTGTGCGCCACGGCGACAGCAAGGCCGAGGCGAAGAAAGGCCTCTCTGCATACGAGGATATGGATGACTGATGAATAAGAAAGCTATGATCGCGGCAGCAGCCGCAATTCCCGCAGCGCTCGCGGGGCTTACCGTATTTCTGACCGGGGGACGGCGCGGAAACGCAAACTGGTCAAAGCTGCGCGGCTGGCGCTACGCCCACAGAGGCTATCACAACAAGCCGCTTGTTCCCGAAAACTCCATTCCCGCCTTTGCGGCAGCTATAGAGCACGGCTGGGGTGCGGAGCTGGACGTCCATCTGTTAAAGGATGGTACTCTGGCAGTTTTCCATGACTCCGACCTGAAGCGCTGTACCGGGTCGGAAGGGATCATCGAGGATCTGACTCTGGACGAGCTTCGCGAGCTCAGACTCGAAGGCACGGACAAACATGTACCTCTCTTTGACGAAGTTCTTGAGCTTTTTGAGGGCAGAGCCCCGCTCATAATCGAGCTCAAGCCCTGGAACGGCAATCACAGGGCTCTGGCAAAGGCTGTCTGCAGACGTCTCGATTCATACCGCGGCGACTACTGCATCGAGTCCTTCGACCCCCGCGCGCTGGCCGCAGTAAGGCGGCTGCGTCCGGATATCTGCCGCGGACAGCTGGCCGCGGACTTTGTGCACGGCAGCGACGAAGTCATCCTCCCCGGATACCAGAAATTCATTCTGTCTGATCTGCTCATGAATTTTCTCTCTCGTCCGGACTTTATAGCCTACAGATTTGAGGACCGCAAAAAATGGATCCTCCGCGCTCTGATAAAAAGCGGAGTACAGGAGGTCAGCTGGACGATAAGGCGGCGCGAGGATTTGGTCTGCGCCGAATCAGACGGCTCCATACCGATCTTTGAATGCTTTGATCCGGATGAATAAATGCCGATAAGCGCAAAAAGGACCTGCATCCCCGGTGGATCGCAGGTTCTTTTTATATGCAGACCGATACCCGGTCTTATTCGAAATAATCCGCCGCCGTCTCAAGCAGCTCGCGGATGTTAAGGTGCTGAGGACAGATCTGCTCGCATGCGCCGCATTTTATGCACTCTCCCGCCCCTGCAAAGACCTGTGTCAGCTCATCGTAGTTTTCCTTGGCCGAGGTGTACCCCTTGCCCTCCAGCTCCTGAGCATCCTTGTTGTACAGGGCGAAATACCGGAATATGGGTATCTTTACCGGGCACACGGTCGTGCAGTAAGCGCAGGATGTGCACGGGATGACGGTACGTCCGTTTATGATGCGGACGACTTTCCTCAGTATGCCTTTCTCTGTCTCGTCGAGCGGATGAAAATCCTCCATGTAAGAGAGGTTATCTTTCACCTGCTCCATATCGCTCATACCCGACAGGACCGTTATAACTCCTGGCAGAGACGCAGCAAAGCGGATCGCCCATGACGCGATACTGCGGTCCGGACAGGCGCCGAGCATCAGCCGTTCCGCCTCCTCCGGCACCTTCGCCAGAGTACCTCCCTTGACAGGCTCCATCACGATTATTTCTTTTCCAAGGCGCCGGGCAGTCTCATAATTCCGCCTGCTCTGTATCGCTTCGCTGTCCCAGTCTATGTAGTTTATCTGAAGCTGTACAAACTCCGCCTCCGGAAAATACGAAAGCACCTCCTCCAGCACTTCCGCACTGTCGTGGAACGAGAAGCCTATCCTGCGGACAAGCCCCTGCCGTTTCTTCTCCTTCAGCCATTCAAACGCGCCGAGCTTTTTGCACTTTTCGAATATCCGCTTATTCTGGTCATGGAGCAGATAATAATCAAAATGATCCGTTCCGCATTTTTCAAGCTGCGAATTAAAAATGCGGTCCAGATCGTCAGGTGTTTTCGCAAAGTCCGCGTGGAGTTTTGTAGCCAGAGTGAAGCTTTCGCGCGGGAAACGCGAGGTGAGCAGCGTCTTTACGGCGCTTTCGCTCTTGTACCCGTGATACATCCAGGCTGTGTCAAAATAGGTGAAGCCCTTTTCCATAAAGAGATCCACCATCCGCTTAGCCTGCTCCATATCTATGCTTCCGTCATCATGCGGATCCAGAAGCGGAAGCCTCATCAGACCGAAACCGAGTTTTTTCATGATCGTTCCCTGTTTATTGTTTTGCCGC
>CAMOQY010000137.1 GCA_946623295.1 uncultured Lachnospiraceae bacterium
CCACCGACCTCGCGCTTATCAGGCGCGCGCTCTAACCGGCTGAGCTACAAGCCCGAACAAAGTGCGTCGATTATCTTATCACTTCATAAAAACCTTGTCAACCACATTTTTCCGATGCCGGACCGCGCCTGTCAAAGCGCCCGCAGGGAGCGTAAATGCGGCGGCTCCGGCAACAGTCCCGCCCTCAGAAACTGCCCAGCAGTCCCTGCAGAGAAAGCGCTCCGTTGTAGAAAAGGCTGAGTATCCTGCTTTCCTTTACCGCTTCAAGACAGCTCTGCCCGATGGAAGTCGACGAGAGCGCGTTCATGGCAAAGCAGAGGCACCAGATGATGAGCAGGCCCTTTACGAGCCCGAGCGCGGCGCCAAGGACACGGTTTATGCCGCCCAGCAGCGGAAGCTTGTTTAAAAGACCGCTCACCGAGATCAGCACCCTTATAAGTATAAATGAAAGCACCAGCGTGATGATGATACCGATGGCCTTCATCGTCAGCGACGCTATGTGCGCGGAAAGATCGGTGATGTAATCCTCGCGCGATCCAAACGGGTTGGTCTTGCTGTTAAACGACTCCAGGACTGCCTTGGGGATAAAGCTCTCCGCCGCGGACTCGCGCTGCTCCTCGTCGGTCACCGCGCCGTCCTCCTCGGCCTTTTCCATCAGCTTTTCATACACGGACTGCCGGATGCTCTCCCGGAGCCCCGTTTTGGAGCTTAAAAGATCCGTGACCGGACCGCTGAGGAAAAATACAAAGACAGCGCTGATCAAGATCGCCAGCATGCTGACCAGCGTTTTCAGAAAGCCCTTATGATAGCCTGTCACCGCCGCGGCGGCGATGACAGCCAGGAATACGACAATAAGAATATACTTCATTTCTTTCCTGCAATAAGGGCCCGTTGTGATGCGGGCCCTCTAAGTTTACGTATTTCAGACAAAATGCTTGGGTCTGAGTATCAGATTTCCGTCATCGTCATAGCGGTTGTGGAAAGCGTTGCCAAGCGAATGGGCCTCCGCAGCATCCGCGGCGTCCTCGACCATCTCGGCGGCCAGCTTCTGGGTGAGCTTTTCGCCTTCCTTTTTGATCTTGCGGAAATAGTCCTTCAGATCATCCTCTTTTCCGTCCTCGAGCACGCAGTCGATCTTTCTCATATACTGACGCACGGAAGCGTAGAAATCCTCCACGGTAAGGCTGCCGTCATCCACAAACTCAACTCTGCGCGTTCCGGCGGGTTTTTCCTCGGCAGGCTTATCGGCAGCCGGCGTCTCCTCGTAAGTCTCGTCCGGCGACTCGCTGATCGCTATCTCGATGTCCGGTTCGGGCTCTGCCTCCGGCTCACTGATCGCTATCTCGATGTCGCCCTCGTCAGCAGGCTCCGGCTCAATATCTTCATCCGGCTCGGGCTCGGAAACATCCTCAGCGGGCGCCTCTGTCTCAGCTTCTGCGGCAGGCTCCGGCTCAGTCACTGCCTCTGCCTCAGGCTCAACCACCGCTTCCGTCTCAGGCTCGGCAACCGCTTCCGCCTCAGGCTCAACCACCGCTTCCGTCTCAGGCTCGGCAACCGCTTCTGCCTCAGGCTCGGCGGCGGGCTCTTCTCCGTTGTATCTCTTTTCGGTTGACGCGATATTTTCCGGGCTGTCCGCGAGAACAAAGAATTTACCCGTTTCCGCGGATGCCTGTCTTATCTCGTCAAGGATCACTCCGTCAAGCGCCGATGCTCCGAGCACGATCAGGTCCTTGCCCTCAAGCGCGGGCAGAGAAGCGAGTACTCCCTTGCCGTTGAGCTTTACTCCGGAGATCTTTACGATACCCCCTACCGGCAGCTCGGCCTGCGCGCGCGCAGCCCTTACGGCCTCCAGGGATTTTGTAAGCGCGCCACCGGGCGTATCGTCACCTACAAATATAACTCTCTTTATCTCGGGAACCTCCGGCTTTTCAGGCTCTGGCTCGTCCCACACAAACTCCATCTGGACCGGCTCATCCTCACGGGCGGGTTCGGGTGCAGGCGCGGGGGCCGGCGCAGCCTCATCGGCTAACGTCACGGTCCTGAAAAGCTTTGCCTCGGAGCCGTCCGCAGGCATTTTTTCGAATATCCTTGTATGAGTGAGCTGGTCTTTGTCGGAGACCCTCCTCGTATTCGTCATCTCGTCGGGCTCTCTGTATCTGCCCTCTTCCTCTTCGATAACGGAGGTGTCCAGGGTGCTCACAGACTGGCCGCTTTCAGAAGCAACATCGTTTTCCTCGGGCTTTGTGACCTCAGGAATGACCTCGTCCGGATCACCGCTCATAGACCTCTGGACCTCGCGCAGGTTTTCTTCATACTGGAGGCGGTTGCTCCTGTGCTCCAGCTGCTCCTCTGTAAGCGGGACATATTTTTCCTTGAGCTCAAGGGCCCTGTCCACATACGGGCCGACGCCGAACCACAGTATGATCTCGTCGCAGATAGCCACGCAGCGCTCGCCGTTGCCCGCCTCATCGTAAAGCTCGGCCAGCCTGCACGACCAGCGCTCATCAAACTCTCTGGATTTAAAGGCCTCCAGGATCGTGATGCGCTTGTCAAGACTCTCGTGCTTTGCCTCCGCGATGAGGTATCTGAGTATGTAGCGGGAGTTGTCGTCAGGGGCCTCCTGAAGATAATTGCGGTAGTACTCCTCGGCTTCTTTTATATTTCCGGCGGCCAGGGCAAGCTCGGTCAGCTTGTAGAGAAAACGCTTTCCGACCTGGGCCTCCTCGTAGGCCATCAGCAGGATATCTATGGCTGTGTCATACCTCTGCACATGCTCATAGACACTGGAGACAAGGGAAAGCATGCGGGTACTTTTCACCTCGGTCCAGTCGATCCCGTCGCAGATCTTCGCCGCGGTCTCGTAATCTCCCTGTTTTACCTGTTTCTGGATCTTCTCGGCTTTTATGTTGTAAACATTTTTATCCACTGTGTTCACCCCATTCTCCGCCTGCCGCGGCGGTATTGTCAAAATATTATTTTACTATAATTCGGTCCTTCCCTCAAGTGCCCGGAGCAAAGTTACTTCGTCAATATACTCCAGATCACCGCCTACCGGAACTCCGCTGGCGATGCGGCTGACCCTGATCCCCGTCGGCTTTACGAGCTTGCTGATATACATGGCCGTGGTCTCGCCCTCGAGCGACGAATTTGTCGCGATTATCAGCTCCTTTACGGGCTCGGCGGCGAGCCTTGCCATAAGCTCCTTCAGCCGGATATCTCCCGGCCCTATGCCCAGCGCCGGCGAGATCGCTCCGTGAAGCACATGGTAGAGCCCGTGATACTCTCCCGTTTTTTCATATGCGGCGAGGTCCCTCGGATTTTCGACTACCATTATGGTACTCTCGTCTCTCGATGTACTGCGGCATATAGGGCAGAGCTCATCGTCGGTCAGCGTCCAGCAGCGCTTGCAGTAGCGGACGTTCTTTTTCGCTTCCGTCATGGCCCTGGCCAGCCTGCCGACGCCCTCTTCAGGCATGTTTATGATATGAAAAGCAAGCCTCTGGGCGGATCTCTGTCCTATGCCCGGGAGCTTGCCGAGTTCTTCTATAAGTGTCTGGATGTGGCCGGAATAAAAATCCATCAGAAGCCGAAGCCCCCCAGTCCGCCCGTCACTCTGCCGTAGGCGCTCTGCTGGTCCTTTTCGCAGTCAGAGAGAGCCTGATTGACCGCAGCCGTGATCATATCCTGAAGCATCTCCACATCATCGGGATCTACCGCCTCAGGGTCTATATGTATCTCCGAGAGCTGCTTCTTGCCGTTGACCGTAGCGGTCACCACGCCGCCGCCCGCGCTCGCGGTATATGTCTTTGTCTCAAGCTCCTTCTGCGTATCAGCCATCTGCTGCTGCATTTTCTGAGCCTGCTTCATGAGATTATTCATGTTCATCCCGCCCATGCCGCCGGGAAATCCGCCTTTTGCCATGTTGGTACTCCTCTGCTTTTTTAATCAATGGAATTATAAAATATCGCGGTCTGTTTTTCAATCACGATCGGGACAAATCCATGTCCGCCGCCGGTTTGTTTTCAACCGTAGATCCTGATGATCTCCTCGGCTATCTGCCGCCGCGTGATACACCTGTCCATAGCCTGCTTTTCTATATATCTGTGCGCTCCCTGTTCATCCAGCTTCAGCTCGCTGATCAGAAGCCATTTCGCGCGGTTTACCGCCTTGATCTCATCCATCTTTTCCTGTATCGAGATGGTCTGTTTTTCTCCCTTTTTCATTCTCTCCCGCGCGCTTGCCATCCAGCCGAGAGCGGCGACCATCATCTGCCTGGGAAAAGGCTTCGCCATCACGAACACGCCATGTATTGCGACGCGCTCGAAGGTCTCCTCATACGCGGCGGCTTTGACCAGCAAAAGCACACTGCTCCCCGAATCCGAGCAGAGCCTGCAGGCAAGATCCATACCGGCGTCATCGGGAAGCGGCGAATTGATGATTACGAGATCATATCCGCGTTCCGAAACGGCCCGCGT
>CAMOQY010000138.1 GCA_946623295.1 uncultured Lachnospiraceae bacterium
GTTCTACCGGCCTGTAGCCGGCGGTTATATCGACCCCGGCGGCAGCATAGGCTTCAGATCTGGAATTCTCTGCCATATATTACTCCTTTCCGTTCCAGCAGTAGGTACACAGCTCGGACTCGTCAATGCCGATCGCTTCGATGAGATGGTCCAGCGTCTGAAATTCGAGGGATGCAAAATGCATCTCATCGCAGATTGCCTTGCGCAGATTCCGGCCGCGCTCGGTGCATCCGTCGCTGTATTCGTCCAGATGCTCCAGCCCTTCCTCGCCCTCAAGCTCCATGATCTTGCGGCGGGCCAGAAGATCCATATCGGAGTTGGATCTGGAGAAATTCAGGTATTTGCAGGCAAACATGATAGGAGGGCAGGCGGAGCGCATGTGTACGGAGCTGGCGCCGCTCTCGTAGAGAAATTCGACCGTCTCGCGCAGCTGCGTGCCGCGTACGATGGAGTCGTCCACAAAGAGCAGGTTCTTGCCCTTTATCAGCTCCTTTACCGGGATCTGTTTCATCTTTGCTATACGGTCGCGGTCAGTCTGTACCGAGGGCATATAGCTTCTGGACCAGCTGGGCGTGTATTTGATGAATGCTCTCGCAAAATGCATGCCGCTTTCACTCGCGTAGCCGATGGCGTGGGGCGTGCCGGAATCCGGAACGCCGCCCACATAGTCGATCCGGGAGCCGTCAAAGCCCATTTCCCTGTCGTTTTTTGCCATCAGCGCTCCGTTGCGGTAGCGCATTTCTTCGACGTTTACGCCCTCATAGGTGGAGTTGGGATAGCCGTAGTAGCTCCAGAGAAACGAGCAGACGCATTTTTTCGTGCCCGGTCCGGAGACGGTTGCGGCGCCTGCCGACGTGAGCACCATGATCTCGGCCGGGCCGAGCTCGCGGTAGTCTTCGTAGCCGAGCTTCTGATAGGCAAACGCCTCGAAAGACACGGCGTATCCGTCGTCTCTTTTTCCTATGTTCACCGGCAGTCTGCCGAGGCGGTCTCTGGCGGCTATGAGAGTACCGTCATCCTTGAGTATGAGGATAGACGCCGTACCTTCGATCTGCTCCTGGGCAAAGAGTATTCCGCTGACGAAATCGCCCTTCTGATTAATGAGCGCGGCGAGCAGCTCGGTGGAGTTGACTCTGCCTCCGGTCATGGCGTCGAAATGTCCGCCGCCGGAGGAGAAAAACCTCGCGATAAGCTCCTCGCTGTTGTTGATGACGCCGGTCATACAGATCGCGTACGTCCCAAGCCTTGAGCGTATGAGCAGGGGCTGCGGGTCAAAATCACTGATGCAGCCGATAGCGCTCGTTCCGCGCATCTCGTCAAAGATCCCGGCGAATTTGGTGCGGAAGGGTGCGTTTTCTATGTTGTGGATCCTGCGCTGAAGGCCGATCTCTCTGTCGTAGGCCGCCATACCCGCCCTGCTTGTGCCGAGGTGCGAGTGGTAGTCGACTCCGAAGAAGACGTCCGTCAGGCAGTTGTTTTTAGATGTGATTCCGAAAAAACCGCCCATCTCCGGCTCCTTAAGCGAAGAAAAGCTTTGAAAGCGTCATGGGATCGATGTACTTGCCATCCTTGTAGACGCGCATATTTCCGGAGGCGATCTCGTCGATAAGCATTACCTTTCCGTCGGCGTCGTAGCCGAACTCAAACTTGATGTCGTAGAGGACGAGTCCCTTTTCTGCCAGGTCGTCTGCAACGATCTGAGTGATCTGCTGGGTCATGGCCTTTATATCGTCGTACTGCTCGCCGGTCATAACGCCGAGAACGATGAGGCCGTCCTTTGTAACGAGCGGATCGCCCTTTTCGTCGTTTTTAAATGTCGTTTCGACATAGGCGGGCAGGTCTGCGCCCTCCTCGATGTACTCGCCGTATCTGCGGAAGAAGCTGCCCACGGCCTTGTGGCGGCAGATGACCTCGAGACCCTTGCCGAAGACCTTGGCCGGAAGGACCTCCATGGTGGTGTTGTTAAGATCGGCGCTCACGTAGTGGGTCTTGATGCCGGCAGCGTTGATCTTTTCAAAGAAATAGATGGACATGCGCAGGTTTACATCGCCGACTCCCTCGATGGTGAGGCCGACAGAGTTTTCACCCGGATCAAAAACGCCGTCCTTGCCGGTGCAGTCATCTTTGAACTTTAACAGGTAATTGCCGTTCTCGAGTGCAAATACGTCCTTTGTCTTTCCAGAATAAACAAGCTTCTTTTCCATGGGTCTAACTTCCTTTCTTTATATATGATTTTAATGAAAAACTGTATCAGACTGCGGCGCGGATGATCCTGCGGCCGCGGCGGACCGGGCTGATGCGGGCTCCCGCAAAAAGGCCGGACTTTCGCTTACAGCCGCTCTAAGATCCCGGCGTCCTTCCCGAGAACCTTTGCAGCGTCGGCGCGGCGCTTGGCTTCGAGCTTTTCGGCAAGCCGCCCGTCTTCCACGGCAAGGATCTGGGCAGAAAGCAAAGCGGCATTGGTGCCTCCGTCTATCGCTACAGTTGCTACAGGTATGCCGCTTGGCATCTGGACTGTGGACAGAAGTGCATCAATGCCGTCAAGTTTTGCGCCGCTGCAGGGGATCCCGATGACCGGGAGAGTAGTGTTTGCAGCTATCGCGCCCGCGAGATGCGCGGCCATTCCGGCCGCCGCTATTATCACCCCGAATCCCGCGCTCCGGGCTCCGATGGCAAAAGCAGCAGCTTCGCGCGGAGTGCGGTGCGCCGAATAGACGTGGACCTCAAAGGGTATATCCAGCTCCCTGAGCTGATCCGTGACTTTTCTGATGACGGGAAGATCACTGTCGCTTCCCATTATGATCCCGACTTTTTTCATGAAGACCTCCTGAGGTTCGCGCCTCTGAAAAGAGAAAGGACACACTTGGATGTCGTTATTCAAGTGTGTCCGGACGGTCGGCAAATACGGTGTTCCTGCTCCTTTGTGGTGCTTCGCTTTTCCGTCTGGAGCGAAGAACACTTCTTGTTACGTTAAAGATAATAACGTGTTTACGGGACCCTGTCAAGGCGGCAGAGAGCGATTTGTTTGTCAAAATAATTGAAGAAATACGCGGTCTGCCATATTGAAAACGCAGCTGGAAAGATTTAAAATCATGGCTGAAAGAGAAGATGTTCTGGCTTTTGTGAAAAGAGCGCGGAGAAGGATATGAAAAGAACCGGATTCAGATCAACAAGACGATTGCTGCTGGCCTTTGCAGGGCTGTTTTTTGCGGCCCTCATGCTGCTTTCCGCGTGCGGTACGATCCGCGGCTCCGCGGGACCTGAGCGGCAGACCGTGACTTCCTCACCGGTATCGGAGGCGGCAGGACCGGAGCAGACGACGGAGGCTGCAGCGTCAGAGCAGCAGAAGACTTCCTCCCCTGACCATGCGTCCGCGCAGCCTGACGGGAGCGGCGTGAATGATCCTGCTGCGCCGGACGAGGACGGCATATATGATTCAAAGGAAGATGTCGCGCTGTATCTGCATATTTACGGACATTTACCGTATAACTATATCACAAAGGCCGAAGCGAGAAAGCTTGGCTGGAGCGGCGGATCGGTAGAAGAGTACGTGGAAAACGGCGTGATCGGCGGCGACCGGTTCGGAAACTATGAAAAACTGCTGCCGGAAGACAGAAAGTACCGCGAATGCGACATCGACACACTCGGGCGCAGCAGCCGCGGCGCGAAAAGGCTCATTTACTCCGACGACGGCTATATATACTATACAGGCGACCACTACGAATCCTTTGAGCTGCTCTACGAGGGCAGATGAGCGGCATAAGCATTTTGATCCGGAGGAGACTATGGAATATACACTTGATTGCAGAGAAATGACCGATATGGAAAAGGCGCATGAGTATATAGCGTCCGTGCTTGGTTTTCCCGGGCATTACGGGCGCAACCTGGACGCGCTTTTTGACTGCCTCGGCGAGATGCCGGAGGGCAGCAGCATCATTATTGAAAACGTGGATCTGCTGTACAGCTCCCTCGGAAGCCGGGCAACGGATCTTATCGATGTTTTCGGAGATGCTGCAAACGAAGGCTACATCGATCTGGATATTTACTGATAAGAGAAGAACTGCCGGTTCTTTCAGATAAAACAGGCCGCATCTCCGGCTGTCCGACAAACATCGGAAAAGGAGATGCGGCCTGTTTTATGAGCCATCCGGGACTCGAACCCGGGACAACTTGATTAAAAGTCAAGTGCTCTACCGCCTGAGCTAATGGCCCGTATTTATTTTTCTGCGATCCGAATCGCTACTGGGCTAGTTGGATTCGGACCAACGAATGCAGGAGTCAAAGTCCTGTGCCTTACCGCTTGGCTATAGCCCAAGATGACAAAAAACAAGGCACCCTCGCCCCCGCCGGCGAAAGTGCCGCGGGTGGGTAGTGGGACTCGAACCCACGGCCTCCAGAGCCACAATCTGGCGCGCTAACCAAC
>CAMOQY010000139.1 GCA_946623295.1 uncultured Lachnospiraceae bacterium
TATTCAAGGAGCAGTACGGGCTCACGCCAAAAGAGTACAGAAGGCTCAAAAAGGGACGCCACAGCACGACCGCAGCTAATAAAATATAAAAAATCGCTAAGTTTTGGTAACTCTTCGGAAAAGAAGCAGTATCCGCAACTAAGAAGATTCTTTTGCAGTAAATGATGAAAAGAGTGAATATTATGCCTGCAGCAGGCGGAATATTCACTCTTTTTATTATTTTCATGAATAATCATTATGGATAAAAAGCATAAAAAAACACATAAATAATAATACAAATTAGCAAGGAATAAAAAGCTAACATTGTTAAAATAAATTATCAAATAATATAAAAGGGGTTAAAAGGCAAAAAAAATGACGGATTTACGTGTAGAAGATATTATTCTTCCCGGCGTTGATTTTCACGGAGTCAGCCCGCTTCCGGCCATCTCCGAGAACCTCCGTCTGACCTTTATGCAGGATAAATTCGAGCTTGACGAAGAGGATGGACTTTTTGTCAACTACGGCATGGTTGACTACGGCTTTCCCTACAAAGCTCAGGACAATTACGACCGCGAGCTTTGCGAGAGGCCTTACCCGGCGGTGATCCTTGAAAATGAACATCTGCGCGCTATCTTTATGCCGTGCTTCGGCGCCAAGCTTTATTCGCTTTTTGATAAAGACGAGTGCAGAGAGCTTCTCTTTGTCAACGGTGTCGTAAGACCGTGCCACCTCGGCGTCCGCAATGCGTGGATGAGCGGCGGCGTAGAGTGGAACTGCGGCTATGTCGGGCACAATCCGTTTACGTGCGACTGGATGCACACGGCGAGAACGCATCTTGAGGATGGCACGCCCGTGCTCAGGTTTTATCAGTTCGAAAGGATCCGCTGCATAGTTTATCAGATGGATGTCTTTCTGCCGGAGGGTTCAAAGCTGCTCTATGTACGCACGAGGCTCGTAAATCCCAATTTCAGGGTCGTCCCCATGTACTGGTGGAGCAATATCGCCGCTCCGGACGCGCCGGGCAACAGGGTCATCATCCCGGCGGACAGCACCTTTACAGCCAGAGACAGCCATCCGGTCAAGATACGGATCCCTGAATACAACGGCATAGACGTCACCTATCCTCTGGATAACGTGATCTCGATAGATTATTTCTGGAACATACCGCAGGCGGAGCGCAAGTTTATCTGCCAGGTCGATTCAAATGGGTACGGCCTGATACAGACGTCCACGAGGCGGCTGCAGGGACGCAAGCTCTTTGTCTGGGGAAACAGCGAGGGCGGAAACCGCTGGAAAAATTTCCTGACAGCGGACGATCAGAGCGGCAGCTACAACGAGATACAGGCCGGCATAGCCAGGACCCAGTACGAATGTCTGCCGATGCCGCCAAAGACGGCCTGGGAGTGGATCGAAGCCTACGGCGCGATCCATACCGACCCGGAAAAGACTCACGGAAGCTGGGACGCTGCAAAGGCCGAGGCTGCGGGCGCGCTTGACGCACTCATCACCGAGGACAGGCTTGAGGCGATGCTTCGTGAGACAAAGCCGATGGCAAAGAGTCCCGCCGACACGGTTATCTTCGGTGCGGACGGCTGGGGCGCTCTCGAGGAGGAGAGACGCAGACTGTGCGGCGAAGATCCCATGTGCCCGCATCTGGATTTCGGTCCTTTGGGTGCGGAGCAGGAGCCCTGGCTCAGACTCCTGACCGAAGGAACGCTCGGGACGTCGGATCCCCTCGGCGAGCCTGCATCCTATATGTGCCAGCCTGAATGGACAAAGCTCCTTGCCGGGGCCGCGGCCGGCACTGACAGGGATAACTGGTTTACATTGCTTTCTCTCGGGCTGTGCACCTTTATCGAAAAGGACTACGAGAGAGCGGAGAGCCTGCTGCGCAGGTCTCTCGAAGCGGCAGCTTCACCGTGGACGTATTACGCGCTCGCCATACTCAGGAGAGACAGCGGCGACCGCGAAAACGAAGTGAAATACATGCTTCTCGCTCACGGCATGAAGCCCGGCGACAGATCTCTCGCAAAGGCTGCCCTGCGCACCCTGTACGAGAACCGCAGATTCGATGAGATCAGGACCGTGTACGAGAGTCTCGCTCCGGAGCTGAGATCCGATCCGCGCTGCAAGGCATACTACGGATTCGCGCTTGCGGATGCCGGCGATGTAAGCGGAGCGTCGGATATCCTCTATGAAAACGGGGGTCTGCTTGTCCCCGATATCCGCGAGGGAGAGACGATAACGCTTGATCTGTGGTACGCAGTCGAGGAGGCGAGAGCAGCGTCTCAGGGAAGGAAGTTTGACAGGAAGAATGCTCAGCCGCCGCGCTTTGCCGATTTCAGAATGTTCGCGAATCTGGACTGGCTGCTCGGAGGAGAGATAATAAGATAAAACGCATCGAATATGCAACGAAAGGCAGAAAATGCTTCGACTTTTAAAGGGGCTTGAAGATAAAAAAGAAAAATACGAGAGCGTACCTTTCTGGTCCTGGAACGACAAGCTCGATCCGGATACTTTGAGAGAGCAGATCGGATGGATGCAGGAAAACGGGATCGGCGGCTTCTTTATGCACGCCAGGGGCGGACTCCGCACCGAGTACCTCTCGGAGGACTGGATGAAGTGTGTGGATGCCTGTATCGACGAAGCGCAAAAGCGCGGGATGCAGGCGTGGGTCTATGACGAAAACGGCTGGCCGAGCGGCTTTGCCGGCGGAAAGCTCCTCGAAAAGGAAGAGAACCGCGACGCCCACATCACCTGCAGGATCGGGGAGTATGACCCTGACGCCTGGCTGAGCTATCTGATGGACGGCGAGAGCCTCTCCCGCGTTACGAAAAGCACCGCAGGAGAGTGCCTCAACCTCTATCTGAATATATCGCCCAGCTCGGTCGATATACTGGATAGCAGAGTCGTGGATCAGTTTATAGCCGAGACCCACGAGAAATACGCCGCCAGATACGGCAGCGAGCTCCCCGGCAAGCTCTTCGGCTTTTTCACGGACGAGCCCCAATACTACCGCTGGGGAGTTGCCTACACAAGGGTCATGCCCGAAGCCTACAGGGAAAAATACGGCGAGGACCTCTTTGACGGACTCGGACTTCTCTTTGTGGAAAAGAAAGGCTACAGATCTTTCAGATACAGATACTGGTACATGATGCAGCATCTCATGCTGGAGAGCTTCGGCAAAAAGATCTATGAATGGTGCGAGGCTCACGGCGTAAGCTTTACCGGGCATTACGTCGAGGAGTGCTCCCTGGACGGACAGATGTCCTGCTGCTCGGGAGTGATGCCTTTTTACAAATATATGCACATGCCCGGCATCGACTGGCTCAACAGATTTATCGGCAACAAGCTTGCCACAAGACAGATAGCCAGCGTCGCCGCACAGTACGGCAAAAAGCAGGTCATAAGCGAGAGCTTTGGCTGCTGCGGATGGGACGTGACTCCCGCCGAGCTCAAGAAAATAGCCGATTACCAGTATGTGGGCGGCATAAACCGTACGTGCCAGCACCTTGTCCCCTACTCGGAGCACGGTCAGCGCAAGAGAGATTATCCCTCGCACTTCTCCGGTCTGAACCCTTGGATAAACGATTATTTCAAGGAGTTCAACGATTACTTCACGAGGCTGGGATATCTGCTGTCAAACAATGAAGAAGAGGTCAGGATAGCGATGCTCCACCCCATCAGGAGCGCGTACTTTGACTATAAAGACATAAAGTCCATGGAGGGCTGCGGGCTTAAAAAGCTGGAAAAGAGCTTTCACGATCTGCTCGAGAGATTTGCGGATGATCAGATCCCCTTCCATTTCCTCGATGAGACTTTGCTTGAAGAGGACGGTTTTGTAAACGGAAGCCGCATCGGCTGCGGAGCAAGGGAATATGAATATCTCGTCATCCCTTCATGCTATACGATGGGAGCTCACACCGAAGAGCTTATCCGCAGGTACGTATCAAACGGCGGCAAGGTGCTCCTTGCGGGAGAAAAGCCCGCGTATCTTGAGGGCGAGCCTTTCGGATATGACTACCTTGAAAGCACCGTGACCTACGAGCAGCTTAAGGATACGCTTCCGTACAGGCTTGCTGGGGGCGTCAGCGGAGTTCATTCTACACTTCGCAGGTCGCAGGAGGGATACTTCCTGTTCGTCCAGAATTACGGCAGCGGAGAGAAGACGGTCTCATACAGTCTGCCTGAGGGTTACCGTTCGTTTGAAAGCTGGGATCTGACCGATATGACATGCAGGGTGATCCCCACGACCTTTTCTCTGAAAGAGGGAGAGTCGAGGCTGCTGCTTTTCAGCGGCAGGGAGCCTGAGGACGTCCCGGAAAAGACGGTCATCGAGCTTGGCGGGAGCGCATCGGTCGTGGACTGCAGCGATAACTATCTCCTTCTCGATACGGTCAAGGATCGCAACATTTATCACACAGGATTCCTTG
>CAMOQY010000140.1 GCA_946623295.1 uncultured Lachnospiraceae bacterium
GCGGGGCGTGAATAAATACGTTAAACGGGAAAGATACAGGGAGCATATATGTCATTTGGAATCATCTTCAGTCAGATACTGGTCATGTTTCTCATGGTGATCGTCGGATACATCATGGGACGGCGCGGCACACTGTCAGAACGGATCAGCCACGATATATCCGTCATTCTGCTCGAAGTCGCAACGCCCGCGCTGATCATCAACTCCATGATCCGCGAATTTGATCTGGACCTGATAAAAGACGCCATGCTCTGCTTTGCCATAGGCATGGTATACTTCCTCGGAATGATAGCCATCAATCTGGGCCTTTCCAGGCTGCTGCGCGTAAACAGATCGCACAGAGGCCTGTGGATCGTGGCCGCCAGCTTCACAAACCCGGGCTTTATGGGCTTTCCTCTGGCGCTCGCCATTTTCGGAAACGACGGTCTGTTTATGGCGGCGTTCATAAATATGGCCTTCAACATACTTATCTATACCGTCGGAGAGAGAATGGTAATAGCGGACGTCGGAAGCGGCAGGGAAAAACCTCCGCTGATCAGGACTCTGCTTTCCCCGATAAATATCTCAACGCTCATCGGCCTTGTGATCTTTTTCGGACAGATCCCGCTGGCCGGCGCGCTGGAGCACGCGCCCGCCTGGCTCGTCAGCGGATGGACGGTTGTCACTACGGTTATCAAAAACCTCGGTAATCTCGTTACGCCCCTTGCCATGTTCCTTGTGGGACTGGCGATCTCCAGGAGCAGCCTCAGACGCACCGTGACAGACCGCGACGCGATGACCGCAGTCATCGTGGATATGATAGCCGGGCCGCTGCTTCTGATCGGAGTGTTAAAGCTTCTGCCGTTCAGAGAAGGCTCCATGGTCGTCCCCGTCTCGGTACTGATCATGCTCATGTCTGTTGCATCGGCCGTACAGATGCTGGCGGACCGGTACGACGGCGACTCTGAGTTTGCCGGCCATGCGATCTTCCTTTCAAATGTACTTTGTCTTATTTCGGTCCCGCTTCTCATGATGCTGGTATAGCAGGAAAGCAGGACTTCCCCGGATCGCTTAAAAATGTATAAATATTTGTATAATTTGCTTGATTTTTGATATACAAGCAATTTTTTGGCATGCTATCATGAATCGAAATACTTTAATCAATCCTGAGGCACGCAGCTGAAGCCATAGTAAGTGGTTAGTGTTGGCGGAGCGGATCCCATGGGATGAATTGGAGACCTGCTATGATAGCGATCAGACCGCCTTATTTAGGGGCTGCATACTACCCGGAAGACTGGGATCCGTCGGAAGCTGACAGAGATATAGAAAAGATGCTTTCGGTCGGGATCAACGTCGCGCGGATCGGCGAGTTCGCCTGGCACAAAATGGAACCTGCCGACGGCGAGTTTGATTTCGGCTGGCTCCACGAAACAGTTGACAGACTCAGAAAGGCCGGGATCGGTGTGATACTCGGCACGCCCACGGCCACTCCTCCCATCTGGCTCACAAAAAAATATCCCGATATGCTCGTAGAGTATAAAAACGGCCGTGTGATGCAGCACAGCGGCCGCCGTCACGCATGCTCAAATCATCCTGAATATCTGAAATACAGCGCGCGCATCGTCGAGAAAATGGCGCAGGAATTCGGCCGCGATGAGGCTGTCATCGGATGGCAGATCGACAATGAGATCTATCTGGCAAACAATGAGGGCTGCTACTGCGAAAACTGCGCGAAGAGATACCGCGCCCATCTGAAAAACAAATTCGGCACTGTTAAAGAGATGAACGCCCGCCTGAATCTGGAGCTTTTCAGTCAGGCGTATGACAGCTTTGACGAGGTGCCGCTGCCCAGGGACACCTGGGTCAACCCTCATCTTCAGCAGGAATTTCTGATCTCCGAGGGACAGGCAAATATCGACTTCGTTCATCTTCAGGCCCGAATCCTGAAAAAATATACGGACGCGCCGATAGGGACCGACCAGATCCCGCTTAACGGCATGAATTACCGCGAGCTCCACGGACCTCTCGACGTAGTACAGTTCAATCACTACAACACCCCGGGCGACCTCTGGCAGTGCTGCCTGTGGTTTGACTACATCCGCACGCTCAAGGACCGTCCCTTCTGGAACACCGAGACAGCCACGTGCTTTTCCGGCTCAGCCGGGACGTACGGCAGCATCAAGCCGGACGGCTTTTGCTACGCGAATACCTGGCTGCCGCTTGCTCTCGGCGGAGAAGCAACGATGTACTGGATCTGGCGCACTCACTGGGCGGGTCATGAGCTCGTTCACGGCTCCGTTCTGGATTCGAGCGGGCGCGAGATGTACAGCACCGGCGAGGTCAGGGAGGCCGCGCGCGATTTCCGTAAATGCGCGGACTTTATCAACAGCACGAGAGTCGATGCCCGCGTAGCTCTTCACTATTCGTCGCTCTGCTGCAATATGTTTGAGACTCAGCCCGTAGTCGGCGATTTCAGATATGACGACTCGCTCAAAGGCACGTTTTACAGACGCATGATAAGCGCCGGTCTGCGCCCCGACGTCATAGATGAGGGAGCCGATCTTTCAAAATACCGGGTGGTCTTTTCGCCGCTCATGATAACTCTCGATCAGGGAGATCTGCGCGGTCGGATCGCTGACTGGGTCAGGGCAGGCGGCGTCTGGGTCACAGGCCCGATGACCGATATCCGCACGGCGGACGGTACGCGCTTTACCGACAGACTGCACGGAATGCTTGAGAGTCTGACGGGCGCTTCGTTTAAATACTGGTTTCCGGACAAGGAAAAAAGAGTCAGCTCCGTGTGGAGTGACGGCGAAAGCTTTGGCGGAAATTTCTATTACGAGGTTTTTGAGCCGGATAAAGAGGCGGATATCGCAAATGTCTCCGGCGGTCACAAGTCTGTCAAGGGTGCGGCGCTGCTCCAGTGTTTCCCCGTCGGAAAAGGCTTTGTATACGTACTGGGGACCCTGCCTGATGAAAAGGATATGAGAAAGCTCATTTCTCTCGTATGCGCAAAAGCAGGTATCCCGTGCGATCTCACAGACGGAGGGCCTCTCATCGTCTCGCCCCGGGTCCGCAGGGACGCTTGCGCGGATACAGCTAAGCAGGGCAGGACCTTGGGAGAGGACTGCGGAGGAAAAGCGCCGGGAGAGGGAGATATATCAGGAGTAGTCCTTACCGATGTGAGCGGAGAGGGCGGAGTCTTCCGCAGCGGTGCCGCGTGGAGAGATCTTATCTCGGGCGGGATTTTTGATGGTGACGTCACCGTAGCTCCTTACGGTGTGATGGTGCTTGAGAAGATATAAAGGAGTTTGGGATGGCTGACAGATATTACCTGATCGGCAATGCACACCTGGATCCGGTGTGGCAGTGGCGGATATCCGAAGGACTATCGCTGATCAGATCCACCTTTCGTTCGGCGCTCGACCGGATGAAAGAGAATACAGAGTATAAATTTACCAGCGCCTGCGCGGGCTATTATTACTGGATCAGGGAAGTCGATCCGGGCATGTTTGATGAGATAAAGCAGCGTATCAGCGAGGGCCGCTGGTGCTTTACGGGCGGGATGTGGGTCCAGCCTGACTGCAATATCCCCTCAGGCGAGTCCTTCTGCAGGCATTTCCTTTATTCGCAGAGATTTTTTAAAGAGAATTTCGGAAGTATCGCGAAGACCGGCTACAACGTCGATTCCTTCGGCCACAGCGCCGCGCTCCCGCAGCTTTTCAGGAAATCCGGAATCAGCCGCTACGTATACATGCGTCCCTGCAGAGAGCTGGAAAACCCCTTGCTGCCCGAGGAAAATCTGCATATCTGGACAGGTCCCGACGGAAGCAGCGTAAGAGCCTTCCGGATCCCTGACGTATACAACGGCGACCTCTCGGAAGAGCGTCTGGAGATATATACCGAAAAACCGCAGGATCAGATGATATTTTTCGGTATCGGCAACCACGGCGGCGGCCCTTCAAAGGAGCACCTCAGACAGGCGGCTGCCCTGGTGGAGGACGGACGTTTCTGCTATGCCACTCCGGATGAATACTTCGACGATATGCCGGACGCTGACCTTCCGCAGGTCACGGGCGATCTGAAACACCACGCCTCGGGCTGCTACAGCGCAAACAGCAGGATAAAATACGAAAACCGCCGCGCGGAGTGCGAGCTGGTAAGCGCAGAGATATACGATACTCTTTCCGGCCTCATGACAGGCGGAAGCCTTCATACGGGAGAGTTTGAAAAGGCCTGGCAGCGGGTAATGTTCAATCAGTTCCACGATGTGCTGGCCGGCTGCTGCATAAAGGAGGCATATACCGACGCCTACAGCGCCTTTGGATATGCCCGCCAGAAGGCGCTTGAGCTTCAGAATATTGCGCTCCAGAAGATAGCCGGCAGGAGATCGGAAGAGCACACG
>CAMOQY010000141.1 GCA_946623295.1 uncultured Lachnospiraceae bacterium
TTATCCAGACGAACGGGAAGAATATCCTCGCACATATCCGCGATAAGATTCGTATTGTCTATGACTATCTCATGAGCCTTCTGCGGTCCGAGATAGGCGAATTCATCCAGCATCTCCTGAGTGGTATGCAGGTACAGCGGCGGCTGCAGATCGGCGTCTTCAAAGCCCATGCCCGCCATAATGATCCTGCGGTAGATCTCGTCCTCGGGATTCAGAAAATGCACGTCGCTCGTAGCGACTACGGGCTTGCCGAGCTGCTCTCCGAGGGCGATCACCTTGTTGTTTATCGCGCGCAGATCATCGTCGGTCTTTATGCCGTATTTCCCCTCGCGGACCATAAAGGCGTTGTTGCCGATGGGCTGTACCTCGAGGTAATCATAGAAGGACGCCCTGCGGATGATCTCCTCCTCCGGTTCTCCCTCCACGATGCCGCGTATCAGCTCGCCGGCCTCGCAGGCCGAGCCTATGATGAGGCCTTCCCTGCACTCCTCCAGCAGCGATCTGGGGATCCTGGGTCGTCTGTGATAATAGGTCAGATGAGACTCGGAAACGATACGGTACAGATTGATCCTTCCGATGTCATTTTTTGCAAGCAGTATGATATGGTAAAGTCTGCGCTGCATCACGTCCTCGGCGCTGCTGCAGTCCGCATCGTCCACAAGATAGCCCTCGCAGCCGTATATGATCTTGATGGGCTTGCCTTTTTTAGCCATTTTTTTCGCGGCGTTCATCGCATCCGGGAAGGCGTATACGACTCCGTGATCCGTGATGGCTATCGCCTTATGTCCAAAGGACGCGGCTTTTTCTATGATATCGCCGACGTAGCTCACGCCGTCCATATCGCTCATCTTGGTATGGCAGTGCAGTTCGACGCGTTTTTCAGCGCTGTCATCGGAAAGGCCGTATTTTACAGGGTCGGTGTACTTGATCCCCTTGACCTGCTGGATGACCACCTCGCGGTCGTAGCTGTCATAGACGGCATCGCCCTTGATAAGGACCGACTTGCCGACGGAAAGGACCTCTTTCAGGGTCTCCGCTTCCTCAGGCTTTGCAAAGACCTTTACTCTGATGGAATCGTGATAGTCCGTGATGACCGCGATAAAGAGCATATTGCCCGTCTTAAGGCTCCGCTCCTCCAGGCTGACCACGCAGCCCTTTGTGATAAGCTCTCCGATACCGTCGGTAATGTCGCCGATAGATACGGCGGGGCCGGAAAAATCCCGGCCGAAGCCTTCGGAAGCGACCAGCTTCGCGGTCTTCGGTTTTCTGATATGCGCGGGCTTTCCCGCGCTTTTTGCAGCCGGGGCTGCGGCTTTCTCCGCGGGAACTCCATCATTTCTGTTCCCGGCAAGAGTCATCTTTACGTCCACTCCGAGCCCGAGCCTTTCGTGTACGATCTTGCGGATGATATCCAGCAGCTGCGGCGCGCTGGCCGCATTCACCGCGTTGTTGTCCGCGATCAGTTCTATCACCGAGCCCGTGTTTTTTATCTCGGATTTTTCAAAGAGAGTATAGAGGACGAGCGAATTTTCCTTAAGCTCCTCTCCTATGCTGTCCCAGTACTGATCCAGCAGCTCGACGGCGCCGATGCCGGCAGGAAGATCAAAATGCTCCGACACGACCACCTTTATGTCGTCCCGGGCAAAGAACTGTCTTTTGATATACGCGGAAAGGGAATTGACCTGCGCTCTCGTGACGAGCTGCCGGCAGATAAGCTCAATACGCACCTTCTGTCTGTCTGCGCTCATTACAACGCGCTCGACCATCGAGTCCGTGAGCACTGCCCGCAGATTTGCAGGCACGTTCAGATTTGGCAATGTTTCAAACAGTGATTTCATATATGTGTTACTTCCAGTTGTCAAGCTCGTAGATAAGGGCTGAAAGCAGCTCTGATTCGGGCAGCTTTCTGATGATCTCGCCGTGCTTTATGAGCAGGCCCTCTCCCGCTCCTCCGGCTATTCCAAGATCAGCTTCTTTTGCCTCGCCGGGGCCGTTTACCACACAGCCCATGACTGCCAGATCGATATCCAGATGCGGGTAGTGCGAGGCAAGGTCCTCTACCGCATTTGCCAGCGATACCAGATCGATCTGCGTCCGCCCGCAGGTCGGGCAGCTGATGACATTTATTCCGCCGCGCCGCAGGCCGAGATCTCTGAGAATGCTCTTTGCGGCCCTGACTTCCTCTACGGGATCGCCCGTGAGCGATACCCTGACGGTATCTCCGATACCTCTTGAAAGGATGGCTCCGAGGCCTACGGCGGATTTGATCACACCGCTTCTGACGGTGCCGGCTTCCGTGATCCCCACATGGAGCGGCAGATCCGTCCGGCCGGCTATGAGTTCGTGAGCCTCTATGCACATGGGTACGTCGGCGGATTTGATGCTTATGACCAGATTGTCATAGCCCAGATCTTCTACCGTGCGGACTGCGTTCATGGCGCTCTCGGCCAGCCCTGCTGCAGTGACTCCCCCGTCACGCTCTACGATATATTTTTCGAGCGAGCCGGAATTTACACCCACCCTGATCGGGATGCGGCGGGCTTTCGCGGCGTCTACGACAGCCTTTATCCTGTCTCTGTCTCCGATGTTGCCGGGATTGATGCGTATCTTGTCCGCGCCGGCTTCTATGGCCGCTATGGCCAGTCTGTAGTCAAAGTGTATATCCGCGACGAGCGGGATGTGTATACGTTTCTTGATCTGCGCAAAACCTTCGGCTGCCTCGGGCGTGTTTACCGTGGCGCGGATGATCTCGCAGCCGGCTTCTTCAAGGCGCAGTATCTGCGCTGTCGTAGCCTCCACGTCCGCAGTCGGAGTGTTGGTCATGGACTGGATGGCGATCGGATTGCTTCCTCCGATCACTACTCCGCCTATATTTATTTCTCTTGATACTCTTCGTTTCATTTTAGTCTCTTCCGGTTGTCATTCTGTACGTCTGCGCGTCAGGTATATGTACCTGACGCGCTTCCTCAGCTGAACAGCTTGATAATATCGCTGAAAAGTATAACCACCATAAGGATCATGAGCAGGATAAAGCCGACCATATTTACGATCCCTTCAGCCTTCGGCGGCAGCTTCTTGCGCGTGATGCCTTCGATGATCAGGAGGATCAGCCGTCCGCCGTCCAGAGCAGGGAACGGGAACAGGTTCACTATGCCCAGGTTTACCGAGAGCAGGACCGAGAGAGAAAGCAGATTGATCACTATTGCGCTCACGCCGCCCTCCGCGCTGTCGGTAATAGTATCTCCGATCACGCTCACAATACCCACAGGGCCCGAGAGATCCTGCAGTCCGGCCTGTCCGGTAAAGAGCATACGGAGCGAATAGATCACGCTCTTGACGGCAAATACAGTCTCATCGATGCACCCGGAAAGGACGGATGAGAACGTCGGCTCCTCCGAATAATAAAAGGCCGAAAAACCGAGAGTGGTCCCCTTGACGAGAGAAGGCGTCATCACGGCAGTCTTTTCCGTGCCATTGCGCTTGTACGTCAGCGTGATCTCCGAGCCATCGGGCGTATGCTCCGCAAAATACTTCTGCATATCCTCTCCGTTCCCGATCGGCGTACCGTCGATGGAGGTGACGATATCTCCGGCCACCAGCCCAGCAAGGGCGGCTGCGGAATCCGGAACCACGTCGCTGAGGACCGCCTCGGCGGTATCGGCAGCGTAGCTTATACCGAGCCTGTAGGCCTCGAACGTCGCATCGTAGGTGACAGTGTGCTTTTCTCCATCGCGGAGGAACTCTACGGTGACCTCATCTCCCAGCTGATGCGTGTACAGATAAAGCTGTATTTCACGGCCTACGCTGATGCCGGCGCCGTCTATCGAAAGGATCTCGTCGCCCTCCCGTATGCCGGCAGTCTCGGCGGCGCCGCCGGGATTCACGCTGTAGACCTTTGCGGGGTTCGTTCCCGACATGGAGACCATGATGACGGCCAGTATCAGCGCCGTCAGCACGTTAAAGAGCGGACCGCCGATAACGGTGCAGATCCGCGCAAAGACGGACTTTGACTGGAATGAGTCTCCGGCGCGTTCGATCATCTCGCGCAGCTCCTCATCCTCTTCATCCGCAAGCCCTATCTCTCCGCCGCCGGCCGCGTCCTCGCCAACCATGCTGCATGAACCGCCGAACGGGATGGCTTTTATGGAAAAACGGGTACGCTTTCCCTGGCGGCTCCAGAGCCTGGGCCCCATGCCGATAGAAAACTCGATCACTCCTATCTTAAAGATCCGCGCCATGATAAAGTGGCCGAACTCGTGAGTGATGACAAGTA
>CAMOQY010000142.1 GCA_946623295.1 uncultured Lachnospiraceae bacterium
CCACCCCGATCTCGCGCAGCCTTATGCGGAGCAGCGCCGCATCACCGTGAAAAACAATGCCTTTTATCCCGACCTGCTCGGCGCCGTCGGCATTTGACGGCGTATCATCAATAAAGACGCACTCCTCTCTTTTCAGATCAAGCTTTTTCAGCGCTCTTTCAAAGAACTCGCTGCTCGGCTTCGTGACGCCCTCTTCGGCGGAGAGCACCACTCTGTCACCGAAATATTCTGAGATCGGATAGGTCTTCCAGTATGTTCTCTGACGGTGGGATGCGTTTGTAAGCAGACAGACCTTGTAGCCTTTCTCCGCGAGCTCCTCTACCAGCTCCTGCATCCCGGCGATCTGTTCGGGCGGCTCGTTCCAGTGTGCCTGAAGCAGCTCCACGTACTTGTGAAGCCTTTCGGGCAGGCGGCTTTTCATGCCCGCCTGAGCCTCCTCGTCCGTCATCTGTCCCCTGTCGGTCCTGACCCACTCGATGCTCCTGAACGTCTCGCGGTAGAGCGTCAGCTCGTCTTCCTCCGGCAATCCCAGCCGTTTTACGAAATATCTCGGCTCGTAGCGGATCAGTACGCCGCCCATATCGAATAGAATATTTTTTATCATTCCTTATCCACCTTGTCTTTTTTTCTGTCAGGTATCTGCGAAAGAACAACTCCGGCCAGCATGAGCGCGCAGCCGGCGATCTCGCGTCCGCTCAGTCTTTCGCCCAGCAGCAGCGCTCCCGAGACCACGGCAAACACAGATTCGAGGCAGTACAGGAGCGATACCAGCGTCGGATTGCCGTCGCGCAGCGAAAAGACCTGCAGTGTATACGCGATGCAGCTCGAAAAGACCGCTATGTAGAGAAGCTGCGGCAGGCAGCCGCCTATGCCGGACACGGCCGATACGCCTTCGGAAAGAAGCGCCCCCGCAAGCGAAAGGATCCCAGTCACGGCGAACTGCCCGCAGCTCAGCGCCAGCGCATTGACCTTCTGGGCTCCCGCATTGAGCGAGAGTATCTGGAATACAAACGCGATGGCTGCGCCAAGTATGTACATGTCGCTCCCCTGCACCGAAAAACCGCCGCTTATACACAGAAAGTACAGTCCGGCGAGCGCGACCACTATGGCGATCCAGACCCGAAGACCGACTTTTTTATGGAAAAAAAGCTCTGCGACCGGAACAAGAACAGCGTAGAGCGCGGTTATAAAGCCTGCCTTTCCGGAGTCTGTTCCGTAGGTGATCCCCATCTGCTGGAGATTCGAGGCCACAAAAAGAGAAACTCCTGACAGGAGCGAATATCTGATCAGGTCGCGCCTGCTGCCGGTCTCTTTTCCCCGAAGCATAAAGGCACACATCCCGAGCAGGATCGCCGCCGCGATAAATGACCTGATCGCATTTACCCAGAAAGGCGGCAGATGATCCGCGCACACGCTTTGCGCGGTAAAGGCCGTACCCCATATGAGAGCAGCCAGCAGCGGAAAGACCACGCTGGTCACAAAAGTGTTTTTCTTTTTTGCCATACAAACTTCCTTTTAAATATGATCCGGCGCCGCCCATTTAGGGGCGGCACCTGATCCTGGTTTACTTAAAGCTCTTTTTGCCGGCTGCAGCCATCTGCTTTGCCGTCGTTTTGCCGCTTCGACGGATTTTTTCGCCAGCCGTGTCGTTTTACCGATTCGTCAGCTTTTTCCGCCAGCCGTTTTGCTTTGCATCACCGTCATATTGCCTATCCACCAGCCTTTTCACGGGACATGCCGTTTTGCCGATTCGTCATACTACCGATTCGTCAGCTTTTCCCACGAGCCGTACCGTTTTGCCGATTCGCTGGCTCCCCGCAGGCTTGCGGTCGTTTACTGTGCCAGCTTATATATTTCAATAATATCCTTCTGAGTCAGTCCCCCACGGAAGGACGGCAGCCGGAAGGTATCTCCGTTTGTCGTGAGTCCGCTGATGTACTCATATTCAGAAGGATCAATGCCGAGCTCGCCCATGCGGGTGGGCATGCCGATGGAGCGGAAATACGCACGCATATTCTCCACGCCCTGCTTTACGCTCTCCAGCATTCCTGTCTCGGTGTCAGCCTCAGGAGCGTCCCAGAGCTGATGCATCAGACTGTAAAAGCGCTCAGCTCCGTACGGTGCCTCCGCCAGGCACCACGCCGGAAAGATCACGGCAAGCCCGGCACCATGCGTCACATCGTGAACTCCGCTAAGGTCATGCTCGATCCTGTGCGCCGTGAAGGTCCTCTTGGAACGCCCGAGCTCTGTCAGATTATTATGCGCGATGCTGCTTGCCCACATGATCTCGCCGCGCAGCTCGACGTTTGTCAGATCTTTCATCAGAAGCGCTCCCTCGTCCCTGACACTGCGAAGGATCCCCAGGCAGACCGCGTCGGTAAGCGGAGTAGCCGGCTCATTTGAAAGATACCGCTCCATGGAATGCATCATTATATCGGTGATGCCTGCCGCCGTCTGGTATGCGGGTGTAGTCACCGTAAGCGCAGGGTTGAGGAATGCGACCTCGGGCCTGTTTTCATCAAAATTGCAGCCCCTTTTCAGGTGGCTCTCCGTGTCGGTCATGACGCAGGAGTTGCTCATTTCGCTGCCCGCCGCGGCCATGGTCGGAACAGTACCCATCGGCACGGGATTTTCAGGCCTTATGCCCTTTGTGACCGCTTCCCACGGATCTATCCCAAGCGACAGCCCCAGACGGATAGCCTTTGTGGAATCGATCACACTTCCGCCTCCTACTGCCAGAAGGAAATTCACGCCTTCCGCCCTGCAAAGCTCAATGCCCTTTCTCGCAAGCTGGATCGTCGGGTTCGGCTGCACTCCGCCGAGCGCCACGTACCCGATCCCCTGCGCGTCGAGCTGCGCTGTGATCGAGTCAAAAAGGCCGTTTCCGCGGATGCGCTCGCTTCCGTAGTGGATCAGAACTTTTTTTGCTCCGCGCTTTTTCAGCTCCTCTCCGACGTGCATCTCGGCATCATCCCCGAAATAAATCTTTGTAGGTGTGTAAAAAGTAAAATTCCTCATTTTGTCCTCCGTCCTGTCTGTTTCGCGCTTACAGCGGCGCTGTATTTCAGTATATTGTTTACATCAAAACCATGAAAAACGTTCCATTCTAAAAAACAAAAAAAGTGCTTGCAAATAGCCCGCAGCCGCGTTATAATACTGCCTGTTCTTTTCGGAACGGACCATTAGCTCAGTTGGTAGAGCACCTGACTCTTAATCAGGGTGTCTAGGGTTCGAGCCCCTAATGGTCCACGGTGGCGTCGTTTTCGTGACTAATCTCGCGGGAGTGGCGCTTTTTTGTTATATAAATCCTGCGGCGCAGCTGCATGACCGGCATGCCCGCATGCAGGGGGATCTCACTTTACCTCTCTCAGCTTTCTCAGTATCGTTCTGGCGTGCCCTTCAGACTTTGTGATTATCAGGATTGTATCGTCACCTGCAATAGTTCCAAGCAGCCCATCCCATTCCATTCCGTCCATGGCCGCGCAAACAGCTCCCGCCATACCGGTATAGCACCTTACCACGACCTGATTCATAGCAAAGTCAGCGCTGATCGCAGCCGTCTTATATAATGAATAAAACTTCTTTGTCGCCTGATATTTTTCCTCACTGCGGCTAAGCCTGTAGCGATACCCGCCGTCTGACGAAGCTGCCTTGACCAGCTTCAGTTCCCTGATATCCCTTGACACAGTTGCCTGAGTAACGTCAAAGCCCTCCTCCACAAGCCGCTCGGCCAGAGCCTGCTGTGTACCGATGGATTCCACGCTTATCAGATGCATTATAGCCTCCCGGCGCAGCTCTTTGGTCTTTTCGTGTTCAACGCTTTTTCTTCGCATATCATTCCTCCGCAGACGGTATTACTCTACCATAACACGTCTTTTGCCGCAACAAGGTTTATGCATCAAATGCTTATTCAGCCGTATGCACCAAGTATCCATCCGGCATAACCTACGTGAAGCTTTGCCTGTCAAAGCCTGCACGAAACTGCATCCACCAGAACCTACGCGGTACTTTACCCATTAAAACCAGTACGAAAGTTCGTCCGCTACCTGACCCAGGGCCAGAAATAAACAATTTTTCCATTTTTTAAAAAACTGTTTATCTCAAACCATATACTCCTTGTAGAATCACTGTCTGATCCGAAGGCAAATAAACAATTTTTTCATTTTTTTCAAAAAAATGTTTATCTTATACCGTAAACTACTTGTAGAATCGCCTGCTGGACCGATGTG
>CAMOQY010000143.1 GCA_946623295.1 uncultured Lachnospiraceae bacterium
TCAAACTCCGGCTCAAACACCGCGAGCGTCTCTTCCGTCGCAAGAACTCCCTCCGACTCCGCAAGAGCAACTGCGGTAAATGCACCGCCGTCCGCATCGACGCCTATCGCGGTATAGACGCCTGAGGCCTTTGCCGCAAATATATATCCCGTGCCGAGAGTGTATGAATCGATATAAAGATCCTCGCCTATCAGGGCATAGGTTTTCCCCTGATATGAGATCTCTGCAGGAGCCTCCTGTTCGGCGATCGCCCGTCCGGGCAGCAGTCCCGCCACGAGAATAACGCTGAGCAAAATAGAAAGTACTCTTTCTGCCATTCTTCTGATCTTCATAATAATCCCCCTGTGGAAAAGAAAAGAAAAAAACACACTACTTCAGAATATATCACAAAAACCCTCTTTAGCATAGTAAAAAAGCCTTTCCGCGACAGATAAAATCCGGCGGCCTGATCGCTAAGAAAGCTGTGCCCTCTCTTCACGTTTCCGGTCTTGAAAGAAACGTCTTTATATAATAAAATAATATGTTGCGTGCTGAGGCAGCGTATGCGGACATCTTCACGCACAAGCACATCTTTGATTCATTACGGAGGAAAAAAATGTCAAACTGCGCGATAGTAGGTATCAACTGGGGCGATGAAGGCAAAGGCCGCATGGTGGACCTTCTCACGGAAAATTACGATATCGTCGTCCGTTTTCAGGGCGGCGGAAACGCCGGGCATACCGTCGTAAACGAAAAGGGTAAATTTGCCCTCCATCTGCTGCCCTCCGGCATCTTCCGCGACGGCGTCGTAAACGTCCTGGGCAACGGCGTGGCGCTTGATCCCGAAAACCTCTGGACGGAGATTCAGGACGTCATGAGCAAAGGCGTTGCCGTAACTCCCGACAATCTCATGATAAGCGACAGGGCCTCCCTGCTGCTGCCCTGGCACAGAGACCTTGACGGACTTGAGGAAGCCCGCCTCGCCGACAAAAAATTCGGCTCTACAAAGCAGGGCATCGCGCCGTTTTACTCAGATAAATATCAGAAAAAGACCATACTTGCCGGCGAGCTCTTTTATCCCGAGCACCTGAGGGCGCACCTCGCCGATCTCATGGAGTGGAAAAACCTTATCCTGACCCGCGTCTACGGGGCAGAGCCGTATACTATGGAAATGCTCGACAAATGGCTGTCAGAGTTCTGCGAAAAGATAAAGCCCTTTGTCCGCGATACGGGACACTGGCTGCGCGAGGCACAGGCCGCCGGCAAAAACATCCTCTTTGAGGCGCAGCTTGGCTCGCTCCGCGATCTGGATTTCGGAATCCATCCCTACACCACCTCTTCCAACACCACGGCAGCCTTCGCGCCCGTCGGCTCGGGACTTCCCTCGGCTGCCATCGGCTCCGTCATCGGCGTCGTAAAGGCTTATTCAACATGCGTCGGCGAAGGTCCCTTTGTATGCGAGATGTTCGGCGACGAGGCCGAAGAGCTCCGAAAGGCAGGCTTTGAATATGGCGCAAAGACCGGCCGTCCCCGCAGGGTCGGCCCCATCGACATAGTCGCGACGCGCTACGGAGTAGAGGTTCAGGCCGCGACCGAGATCGCGCTTACCAAGCTCGACGTGCTCAGCTACATGGACAGGATCCCTGTCTGCACGCACTATGAGCTTGACGGCAGCCTGACCGACCGCTTCCCCTTCCCCGCCGCGCTCGACGGCGCAAAACCCGTCATCGAATACTTTGACGGCTGGAAATGCGACATCTCCGGAGCCCGGACCTGGGAGGACCTGCCGGAGGCGGCCCGCAGATACGTCGACTACATTGAAAAAGCAATCGGCTGCCCGATCACCTATATTTCCGTCGGCCCCGAAAGGGATAGTATCATAGTAAGGAGATAAAATGACCGACAGATACGAATCGCCGCTTTCCACCAGATACGCATCCGAGTACATGCTTGGGCTCTTTTCATCCGATACCCGGTACCGGACCTGGCGCAGACTCTGGACCGCGCTTGCAAGAGCCGAGTCTGAGCTTGGGCTTCCGGTCACGCGTGAACAGGTCGCCGAGCTCGAAGCGCACATCGACGACATAGATTACGAATGCGTCAGGGCGCGTGAAAAAGAGGTCCGCCACGATGTAATGGCCCACGTCTACGCGTACGGTCTTGCGGCCCCCTGCGCGGCGGGAATCATTCATCTTGGCGCCACGAGCTGTTATGTTACCGACAACGCGGACCTCATCATCTACCGCGACGGCCTCAGATATCTCCGCGGCGAGCTGCTGGGCGTAATATCCAATCTCGCTGAATTTGCCAGGACCTACAAGGACGTTCCGACGCTGGGATACACGCATTACCAGCCCGCTCAGCCCGTCACCGTAGGCAAACGCGCCACGCTCTGGATGCAGGATCTGCTCTCCGACCTTCACGAGATCGATTTCGCAATAGAAAACATAAAATTCCTCGGCTGCCGCGGTACTACCGGCACTGAGGCGAGCTTCATGGACCTCTTTGACGGGGACGAGGAGCGAATCGACGCGATGAATCGTATGATCGCCGGGGAATTCGGTTTTGAAAAGTGCTTTTCGGTCTGCGGGCAGACATACCCCCGCAAGGTGGACGCAAGGATCCTCAACGCCCTTTCCTCGATAGCCCAGAGCTGCTACCGCATGGCAAACGACATCCGGCTTCTCCAGCACGACCGTCAGGTAGAGGAGCCCTTTGAAAAGGATCAGATCGGTTCCTCCGCCATGGCCTACAAGCGAAACCCCATGCGCTGCGAACGCATCTGCTCGCTTGCCAGATACCTCATGGCGGACGCCGCAAATGCGCCTATGACCGCGTCCGTCCAGTGGATGGAGCGCACGCTTGACGACTCGGCAAACCGCCGGATCTCGATGCCGGAGGGCTTCCTTACAGCCGACGCGCTGCTGCGCCTTGCCCGCAACGTAACGGGCGGCCTGAGAGTAAATAAAAAGATCATCGACCGCACGATCCGCGAATATATGCCGTTTATGGCTACTGAAAATCTCCTGATGGAGGCTGTGAAACGCGGCGGAGACCGCCAGCAGCTTCACGAGATCATCCGCCGGTGCTCTATGGAGGCCACCGCGCGCATGAAAGAGGGGGAAAGCTGCGATCTGCTTTCCAGACTCGCCGCCGAGCCTGATTTTCTCCTGAGCGAGGACGAAATGCAGTCCCTGCTCGAGCCCTCTTTATACACCGGCCGCTGCGCAAGCCAGGTAGATGCTTTTCTTGACGAAATCTCCCCGCTGCTTAAGGGTGTCGCAGCCGGACAGACCGAGATAGACGTGTAAAAATCATTATCAAAAAACCGCGGCACGGTTTTTCCTGAAAAGGAAAGCCTGCCGCGGCTTTTTTATTTGACCTTATCCGGCCGCCGCGCCGCAAATGCGCAGCAGAGCCCGATCCGGCTTATTCCTCCGTGTAATCCACGGCTGCATCAAAGAGTTCTTCCACGTCCTTAGAGGGCTTTGCGGTGACGAGCGATACGATCACAGCGCCGATGATACCCGCGATAAATCCGGGGATGATCTCGTAAAGACCTGTTCCGGAAAGGAACGCCAGCCAGCAGATATCCACAGCAGCGCCGCACAAAATACCCGCGATAGCTCCCGCGAAGTTAAAGCGCTTCCAGAAAAGGCTGAGCAGGATGACAGGTCCGAATGCCGCTCCGAATACGCCCCAGGCGTTGGACACAAGACCCATGATATTCGCGCTGCCCTCCGACGATGCCACGAAAAACGCTATGACCGCGATGATGAGGACAACGATGCGTCCTACCCAGTTCATCTCCCTGTCGGAGGCTTTGCCCTTTCTGAAGACAGGCTTGTACACATCGCTCGAGAAGGCCGAGGACGCGGCCAGCAGCTGACTGTCGGCAGTGCTCATGGACGCAGCCAGAATAGCCGAAAGCAGGATACCGGATATGATGGGCAGGGCCTTGAATATCTTTCTTACCATCTGGATGAAGACAAGCTCTCCGCTGATGATCTCCTCGCTGGCGGCGGGATCCAGGAACATCTTGCCGACGATACCGATGAGCGCCGCAAAGAAGACGATAAGCACAGTCCAGGTTATTCCGATAGCGGCGGATTTCTTAAGATCCTTCTGCGAACGCAGCGCCATAAACCTTATGATAATATGAGGCATTCCAAAGTATCCGAGGCCCCAGCCAAGACCGGAGGCGATGTCCTTCCAGCCCGTCATGGGGTTAAGGAAGCC
>CAMOQY010000144.1 GCA_946623295.1 uncultured Lachnospiraceae bacterium
TAAGACAGGGGCGCTGCTTGAGTGCTCCATGATGATCGGCGCAATACTTGCCGGAGCCTCCGACGCAGATATCGAGACCTGCAGGAGGATTGGTCTGGACCTCGGCCTCGCCTTCCAGATCAGGGACGATATCCTCGATGTTATCTCGACCGATGAAGAGCTCGGAAAGCCAGTCGGAAGCGATGCGCGCAACGAGAAGACGACCTACGTGACGATCCACGGACTTGACGCGGCCCAGGAGGAGGTAGCGAGACTCAGCAGCGAGGCGCGCGGGCTTCTGGGACAGCTTGACGGCGACGGGAGCTTCTTTGGAGATTTCATCAAAAAACTTGAAACAAGAAGGAATTGATAATGCTGCTTGATCATATAAATCAGCCTAATGATATAAAAAAGATCAAACCCGGAGAGTATGAAAAGCTTGCCGGAGAGATACGCGAATTTATGGTCGAAAAGGTCAGCCGCACGGGCGGGCATCTGGCTTCGAGCCTGGGGACCGTAGAGCTTACGATGGCTCTTCACCTTGCCTTTGATCTTCCGAAAGATAAAATTATCTGGGATGTAGGCCACCAGAGCTACACTCACAAGATCCTGACCGGACGAAAGGAAGGCTTTGACAGCCTCAGACAACTGGACGGCATGAGCGGTTTTCCCAACAGAGACGAAAGCGAATGCGACGTCTTTACCGGCGGCCACAGCTCAACTTCTATTTCAGCCGCTCTCGGACTTTGCGAGGCCAGAGATCTGAGGGGAGAGGATTACAGCGTAGTCGCAGTCATAGGAGACGGAGCGCTCACCGGAGGAATGGCCTACGAAGCGCTGAACAACGCCGGACGCTTAAACAGCAATCTGATCATAGTCCTTAACGACAACAATATGTCCATATCGGAGAATATCGGCTTTGTATCGCGGATGACGACGGGAATACGCACCGCGCCCGGTTACATCGGACTGAAGGAGGGCGTAGGCTCCGCGCTTGAAAAGCTTCCCGGAGGAGAAGCGCTGATGCAGCGTCTGCGTTCTACGAAAAGCTCATTCAAACAGCTTTTTATCCCGAGAATGATATTTGAGGATATGGGGCTGACATATCTCGGACCTGTAGACGGAAGCGATATCAGGGAGATGCTCCGCGTCATAAAGGACGCGAGAAGGATGAACAGCGCGGTAGTGATCCACGTCCTCACCAAAAAGGGGAAGGGCTACGAGCCGGCGGAAAAGAATCCCGAGTACTTCCACGGCGTAGGGAAATTTGATGTGCCTACAGGCTGCGCGATCGGCGTGAAGGCTCCCGATTACAGCCGCGTAGCCGGAGCGATGCTCTGCAAGATGGCGGACACCGACCCTGACGTCGTATGCATTACAGCAGCAATGACCGACGGCGTCGGCCTCAAGAACTTTTCTAAAAAATACAAAAACAGGTTTTTCGATGTGGGAATAGCAGAGCAGCACGCAGTCACTTTTGCAGCCGGGCTTGCGCAGGGCGGTATGAAGCCTTATGTGTGCATATATTCCGCCTTTCTCCAGAGAGCGTACGACCAGATCGTACATGATGTCTGCATCCAGCGCCTGCCGGTAACGTTCCTGATCGATCGTGCCGGTATCGTGGGCTCGGACGGACTCACTCATCAGGGGATCCTCGATATTGCCTATCTTGGCTCGATCCCCGGCATGACGATCCTCGCGCCCAAAAACGCAGCCGAGCTTGTAGCCGCGCTTCGTTTTTCCGAAAAATTCGACGGACCGCTGGCCATAAGATACCCCAGGGGAGAAGCCTACAGGGGGCTGGAGGATCACAAGGCGCCGATAGAGACGGGAAAGGCCGAGATCATATGCCGCTCCGGAGCCGCGTCAAAGGGAACGGCGGCGGTCATAGCCGCGGGAAGCTGCGTCAGAGATGCCGTCAAAGCCGCCGAAACGCTTACGGCGGAAGGATACGGGATCACGCTCGTAAACGCGAGGTTCCTCAAGCCCTTTGACGGGGAGCTTTTCGAGGAGCTTGCGAAGACCCACGACCGTATTTTTACCGTCGAGGAAGGCGTACGCAGCGGAGGCTTTGGCGAGAGAGTGGCCGCATGGGCCGAAGAAAAGCGGCTCCCGGCCGAGGTGGAGATCATAGCTCTTCCGGACGCATTTATCGAACACGGATGTACGGAGCTTTTGAAAAAGAGATACGGTATCGACGCGGACGGTATCTGCCGCGCCGTAAAAGAAGCCTTTGGGCATACTGAGGATCAGCATTGAAAAAAAGACTGGACATACTGGTTTTTGAAAAAGGACTCGCCGTATCGAGAGAAAAGGCCAGGACACTGATCATGTCAGGAGAGATCTTTGTCGGCGGGCAGCGCGAGGATAAACCCGGAAGCCTCTTTGAGGAGACTGCCGGGATAGAGCACCGCGGAAAGGCGCTTTCGTATGTGAGCCGCGGAGGACTCAAGCTCGAAAAGGCCATGAAGACCTTCCCGATCAGCCTCGACGGCGCTGTCTGCATGGATGTGGGAGCTTCTACGGGAGGCTTTACGGACTGCATGCTCCAAAACGGGGCGGCCAGGGTCTTCGCGGTAGATGTCGGATACGGACAGCTGGCCTGGAAGCTGAGAAACGATCCTCGGGTATGCGTCCTGGAAAAAACGAACGCCAGATATCTCACAAAAGAGATAATTACCGAGCCTGTCAGCTTTGTATCGGTGGATGTTTCCTTTATATCCCTGAAGCTGATACTGCCGTCAGTTCTCGGAGTCATGGCCGAAGGGGCTGAGGCCGTTTGCCTTATCAAGCCGCAGTTTGAAGCAGGTCGCGAAAATGTCGGAAGAAAGGGCGTAGTCAGAGATAAGGCGGTGCACCGAGCAGTGATCGAAAAGGTGGTGGAGTTTGCCGCCGGGATAGGGCTTTCTCCGCTGGGGCTGACGTACTCGCCCGTAAAGGGACCCGAGGGCAATATAGAGTATCTTGTATGGCTTAAGAATACACAGGAAGAAGCGGCGGACGCGGTCGATGCCGGGATCATTGAACGCACCGTGGACGCGGCTCATGCGGAGCTGGACTGAAAGGACTGAAGGATGGACAGGTTTTTCATTATCACAAACGAGACAAGAGATCCTGATCTGCGTCTGACGCGGGAGATCGAGGCCTTTATCACCGACAAAGGAAAATGCTGCACCGGCATTATGTGCGCGCTGCCGCAGGACGATGCCAAGGCCGCTGAGGAGCTGAGAAAAAGCATACCTTCGGACACGGAATGCATCATAGTCCTCGGAGGCGACGGCACGCTGCTTCGGGCAGCCCGCAACCTCTTTATGAAAAACATTCCTTTCCTCGGTATCAATACCGGGCACCTCGGATATCTGACAGAGGGCTCGGGAAGCACGGCTCAGTCGCTCCTCGAAAAGGTGTTTGCGGACGAGTTTATCATAGAGGAGAGGATGCTCATACGAGGGGACATCGTGAACGCTGACGGCAGCAGCGAATGCGGGTGCGTGTTCGCTCTGAACGATATCACTTTAAATCGAAATAATTCATTGAAAATAATCGAGTTCAATCTTTATGTGAACGGAGAGTTATTGTATAATTACAGTGCTGACGGGATCATCATATCCACACCCACAGGCTCGACCGCCTATAATCTTTCATGCGGAGGACCGGTGGCGATCCCGACTTCAAGACTTATTATAGTTACACCCATAGCGCCTCATTCATTAAACAACCGCAGCCTGGTACTTTCGGCTGATGACAGGATAGAAATAGAGATAGTCGGCTCCGGAAAGGATCCCGACGGTCTTGTCGGATACGTAGTATACTTTGACGGCGACGCGGACTATCATCCGCTACCCGGATCAAGACTACGCGCGGAGGCGGCGGATCAGGTAGTAAAGCTTGTCAGGCTCAGCCGCCGCAGCTTCCTTCAGACGCTTAAGGCCAAGATGTCATAAAAAAATGCTGCTGAATATACACGTTAAAAATTTTGCTCTCATAGAGGAGGCGGAGCTGGATCTCGGGCCCGGTCTGAACGTCCTGACAGGCGAGACGGGAGCCGGAAAGTCCATCCTTATCGACGCGGTCAGCGCGGCGCTCGGCGGGAGACTGCGGGGCGATGTGATCGGCTCTTACGGAGAGTCGGCTTACGTGGAGCTGGTCTTTTCCCTAGATGAGTAAACACACAGG
>CAMOQY010000145.1 GCA_946623295.1 uncultured Lachnospiraceae bacterium
AGCTTTTCTTACCGCGGCCTACCCGGGAAGCATCGAGGCGCGGTACGGCGCCGCAGAGTCGGGCATGAGCTGCGAAGTCCTTGAGGATATCGCGAGACGGCGCAATCTGCTAAAGGCCGGGGCCGCTCCGGATACCGAAAGAGCAGCCAGATTGTTCCTGGACGACCTGCGCTCATCCAGGATAGGCCGTTTTACGTTTGAGCTTCCGGAGCCTGAGACGCCTTGAATAAAAGAACCGTCGGAACAGAATATGAAAGCAGGGCCTGCGCCTATCTGGAGGAGCACGGGATCCGTGTTTTAGAGAGGAATTTCAGATCCAGACACGGAGAGATCGATATTATTGCTCTGGACGGGGATACGCTCGTATTTGCTGAGGTCAAGTACCGGAGGACAAATGATCTGGGCTATCCGCAGGAGGCGGTCACGGCTTCAAAACAGCGGACGATAATGAAAACAGCTGCAGTCTATCTGATGCTCAGGGGGCTCGGCGAGGGGACTGTGTGCAGATTTGACGTTATCGCCTGCTATATGAACGATGAGATAAGACACTTTATAAATGCATTCGGAGGTATGTGATGCATATTGGTTCGTACGCGAGGGTACCTTATCTGACCTTCGACAGCCTCGACAGATTCAGCGGCAGGCTTGCGCACGGCTTTTCCACGAGGCTCGGAGGCGTGAGCGGGGGCTTTCTTTCGTCCATGAATCTTGGATTTGAAAAAGGCGATGATCCTGAAAATGTATCGGAAAACTACCGGCGGATGGGAAAGGCCATCGGTATAGATCCGTCTGAAATGGTCATGGCCAGGCTCGAACATTCCACGTGCGTCAGACGCGTTGGCGCAGGGGATGCCGGGAGAGGAATAGTGAAGGAACCGCTTGACGGCTTCTGTGACGGACTGATCACAAACGAGCCGCATATCGCTCTCGTATGCCGCTATGCGGACTGCATACCGCTTTTCTTTTTTGATCCCGTAAAAAAAGCCATAGGGCTTTCGCACTCCGGATGGAGGGGAACCGCCGCAAAAATGGCGTGTGCAAGCGTAAATGCCATGCGCGAAGCCTTTTTAAGCGATCCGGCTGATATCATAGCCTGCATTGGCCCGGGTATCTGCGGGAGCTGCTTTGAGGTTGGAGAAGAGGTGGCGGATATCTTTGCCCGGAATTTTCCTGATACATCACGTGAAATGATAAAGCGCCGGGCCGACGGAAAGTATCTGGTCGATCTCTGGGGCTATAACAGACTTGCGATGCTTGAGTCCGGAATATCTGAGGATCATATCGAGATGTCGGGGCTGTGCACCTGCTGCAATCCGGATCTGCTCTTTTCGCACAGGGCTACAGGCGGCAGGCGGGGCGATATGGCTGGCTTTTTGATGCTTAAATAAGGGGAGACAATATGCCGAAGAAATTTGATATCGAGGCCGAGCGGGCAAGGCTCGCCGCAATGCACATCTACGAGGATAAATACAGCGAGTTTGATCTTATATGCGGCATAGACGAGGCGGGCAGAGGACCGCTTGCGGGGCCGGTTGTGGCTGCGGCATGTATTTTGCCCAGGGATTGCGAGATCCTTTTCCTCAACGATTCCAAAAAGCTCTCGGAAAAACGCAGAGAGATGCTTTACGACGAGATCATCAGAAAGGCTGTTTCCTACGGTGTCGGAGTCGTCTCGGAAAAGGTGATCGATGAGCTCAACATTCTTCAGGCCACCTACGAGGCCATGAGACTGGCTATCTCAAAGCTTTCGGTCAGACCGCAGATCCTGCTCAACGATGCCGTACGCATTCCCGGAGTGGATATCAGACAGGTGCCGATAGTAAAAGGGGACGCGAAAAGCGTGTCGATAGCTGCGGCAAGTATACTCGCGAAGGTCACAAGGGACCGTATGATGATGGAGTATGACGCAATGTATCCGGGGTACGGGTTTGCCCAGCACAAGGGATACGGGACGGCGGTCCACATCAGCGCGATAAAAGAAAAAGGCCCCTGCGAGATACACCGCAGGAGCTTTATCGGGCATTTTATCAGTAATGAATGACCTCGCCGGCGCTGCGTATCCGGTCGATCACCGGCGCTGCGGCGGGAGAGATAAAGTACTTGTACGTGCTTTCGGGGACCAGCGGCCTTATGGCTTCAAGGTCTCCTTTTTTGATGAGCGAACGGACGGTGGAGGCGCTTATGGCTGAGCCGTCTTTTTCAAGGCGCGGTATGACGGTGACTTTCACGCCGGCAGCGGGAAGCTCCTCGGCCATGATCCTGTTGTAGATGCCGGTGACGAGGCTGAGCGGTTCATCGCCTACAAAGCGTTCCTTTATTCCCATTGCGGCGGCGATGCGGGAGAAGATCCGGATATCGAGCCTCGCGTGAGAGGTGATGACCGTTTCGCTGTCCTTGAGAAAATACGACGGAAATGTGGCGGACGAGATGATATAGCTGCCGGAGGGGTGCAGGACTACGTTGGAAAGATGCTCGGTCCCGCGGCGTACCAGCTCGTAGCGCACGTCAAAAGGCACGAGAGAGGCATCCTCCGAGACTACAAAGATATGGAGCAGACCGCAGCGCGACGCTGCCTTTTCCGCCAGATACAGGTGCCCGTTTGTAAAGGGGTTTGCGTTCATGACGATGGCGCCGGCATCCGCGGCGGTTTTAAACTCCGACAACGAATCCAGGTAATGCGCAAAGCCGCCGCGTCTGTTTTCCATAAAGACGACTTTGCCGTCGACGCGCTCTATTTCGTAGAAGCCCAGATCTCCAAAAAATTTCGCCGAGCTGCATTTGGTGTACAGGAAGAGCTCGTGTATGCCGCGGGAGGCCTGATAGTCCATCAGGGCGGTTACGACCTGATTCAGCAGGCCCTCGCCCTGGTGGGATGAGTCTACCGCCATGCAGCGCAGAGTGTTTTTAAAGCACGATCCGGTGGCAACGAGATTGTAATCCTCATCAAAGAGTCCGAGACTGTATTCGAGATTGCCGTCGCGGTCTATTCCCTCGCGCTGCAGCAGCTCGTCCATAAGCCGGTTGCCGCGTCTGTCGTCTTTTTTGATCTCGCTGAGATTGTATTCGCTCATAATGTTTCCGCCTCCGCTTCCTCAAGGCTGCTCCACAGTTCAAAGAGCTCGTCCGATCTTTTGCGCAGAGAGTTCTGCTCGCCGGTAAGCTCCATACATCTGGTGTTATCGGTATATATTTCCTCTTTTGTCAAAAGCTCGTCTATTTCAGCTATACGTTCCTCGATGCGGGAGATCTCATCCTCGGCTTTTTTCATATCGCTAAGACGCTTGCGTCTTGCAGCCTCGAGGTCTTTTTTTCGCTGCCAGTCTTCCTTTGAAGCAGATACCTGCACAGGCGGCGTCCCTTTCACAGGTGAGGCGCCGGTCTCTGCCCGTGCGGATCCTGGCGCGTCTGCCGCGGCGGCTTTTCGCCCTTTTTGTTCGAGATAATACTCGTAATCTCCGCGGTAATCGTTAAATGTTTTGTCCTCGAGTTCCAGGATGCGGTCGGCGATCCTGTTTATGAAATAGCGGTCGTGCGAGACAAAGAGAAGAGTGCCTTCATAGGTCTCGAGCGCGTTTTCAAGTACTTCCTTTGAAACGATATCAAGGTGGTTGGTCGGCTCGTCGAGGATGAGCAGATTGCAGGGGGAGAGTATCAGCTTCGCGAGCGACAGACGGCCTCGTTCACCGCCGCTGAGCGCCGACACCTGTTTGAATACGTCGTCCCCGGTAAAGAGAAAGAGCGCCAGAGTATTTCTGATCGCAGTATCAGTCATGGCCGGGTATGCGTCGCGTATCTCGCCAAAGACTGTCTTTTCATCGGAAAGCAGCTGCTGTTCCTGATCGTAGTAGCCGATGGTGACGTTCGCGCCCGTGCGGACGCTGCCGGTATCCGCGGGGACGAGGCCGTTTATGATCTTGAGCAGTGTCGTTTTTCCCGTCCCGTTTTCGCCGATGACAGCGATCCTTTCGCCGCGTCTGATATCTATATCCACTGGATCAAAGAGTTTGAGCGGACCGTAGGATTTTGACAGGCCGCGTATCGTGAGTACTTCGTCGCCGCTTCGTACTCCGCCCGTGGAAAAGGTAAGCGACATGTCTGATTTCACCTCGGAAGGACGGT
>CAMOQY010000146.1 GCA_946623295.1 uncultured Lachnospiraceae bacterium
GGAGATAAAGCGGATCGGCGCCTACTGGGTCAGCGAGCCCTATATGTGCGATGGATGGAGGCTGGACGTGGCCGGAGATCTGGGTGAGAGCCCGGAGGAAAACCATGCATTCTGGCGCGAGTTCAGCGATGCGGTCAAGGCCGCAAGGCCGGACGCGTGGATCTTTGCCGAGCATTACGGCGACGCGTCAAAGTGGGTAAAGAGCGGCGAATGGGATTCCGTGATGAACTACGAGGGATTCATGGAGCCGGTCAGCTGGTTTTTTACCGGCGTAGACAAACACTGCGACAAGGCGGATCCATCCATGATCGCCGATGCGCGCACGCTGTCCAAAGAGCTTGAACTGACAAGGACTCATTTTACAGACGACGCGTATCTGGCGGCGCTTAATCAGCTGGATAATCATGACCATGCCCGCTATACCACCCGCACCGCGGGCCGGTGCGGCCGGCTTGCGTCGGAGGGAGCCGCGGCGGCCTCCGAGGGCGTGCGCCGGGACGTGCTGATGGCGAGCGTGGTTTTCCAGATGACCTGGCCAGGCGCGCCTGGGATCTACTACGGCGATGAGACCGGCATCTGCGGCTGGACCGATCCGGACAGCCGCCGGACATATCCCTGGGGAAGCGAAGACTTCCGGCTGATAGATTTTTACAAGAATGCCGCCGCCCTGCACAGGGGATCTGCGGCGCTTCGCCTCGGAGCGACAGAGATAATCTACGCCCAGAAAGGCTGCTTTGCTTTTGTGCGCTCGCTGGAGGGAGAGATTTTTCTGACAGCAGTGAATCGCTCGGAAAAGACACTGGATACAGTGCTGGAACTGCCCGGAAGGAAGATATCCGCTGCCGAGCGGATCCTGACCACTGAGGGCGGCGCATACAACGTAGGCCGCAGACAGACGGAGGTCTCAAACGGTCAGCTCCCGCTGGAGCTGCCGCCCGTATCAGCGGCAGTGTTCCGGCTGGAGACCGATGACCCTGCAAATAATCCTGCCTGTATGGCAGATAAGTGATCGTTTTCGGAGTTTTTACGCAGGCTCCGGGCCGCGAAACTCCGGCCTCGCTGCGAAAATAGTATCATTTTTTAAAAAATGAAAAAAAGATACTATTTTTTTAGGCAGATCAGTCCGCTGCGGAAGAGAATCGAAGGAAAAAATAGTATCAAAATTAAAAAAACAGAAAAATGATACTACTTTTTTTGTCAGATCGGCGCGCGGAGAGAGAAAAACAGAGAAAAAAATAGTATCAAAATTTAAAAAATCCGAAAAAGATACTATTTTGAAAGAGAAAAGGGCTTTCAGACCGGAATCTTTGGAGGAAAATATAGTATTCTTTTTTAAGTTTTTAAATTTTGATACTATATTCCCGGTCGGGGCGCATCCGCCTTTAGAAATCCCTTGTCACATATTTGATTTGGTGGTATCATTTCAAAGTTTTTAAAGCAGTTACAATAAGGAAAAAGTTTTATGAAGAGAGAAGACGTAAGAAACATAGCTATCATCGCGCACGTTGACCACGGCAAGACCACGCTCGTGGACGAGCTTCTGAAGCAGAGCGGAGTCTTCCGCGAGAATCAGGAGGTTCAGGAGCGGGTCATGGACTCCAATGATATCGAGCGGGAGCGCGGTATCACGATCCTGTCCAAAAACACCGCCGTGCATTACAACGGCGTAAAGATCAATATTATCGACACTCCCGGCCACGCTGATTTCGGTGGCGAGGTGGAGCGCGTGCTCAAGATGGTGAACGGCGTGGTGCTGGTCGTGGATGCTTTTGAGGGACCGATGCCGCAGACCAAGTTCGTGCTGAAGAAGGCTCTTGAGCTGGATCTGGACGTGATCGTATGCATCAACAAGGTGGATCGTCCCGAGGCGAGACCCAAGGCCGTCATCGACGAGGTGCTGGAGCTCCTTATGGAGCTGGATGCAAACGACAAGCAGCTCGACTGTCCGTTTATCTTTGCTTCGGCAAAGGCCGGCTGGGCGACTTACGAGCTGGACGATGAGCGTGTGAATATGAAGCCGCTCTTTGAGACGATCGTAAAACACATCCCGGCTCCCGAGGGCGACGAGACCGCGCCCACTCAGGTGCTTATCAGCACTATAGATTATAATGAGTACGTCGGCCGCATAGGCGTCGGCAAGGTCGACAACGGCACGATCAAAGTCAACCAGGAAGTCGTGATCGTAAACGCGCACGACGCCGACAAGATGAAAAAGGTCAAGGTCAGCAAGCTCTATGAGTTTGATGGCCTGAAAAAGATAGATGTCGCGGAGGCGACAGTCGGGTCCATCGTGGCTATCTCGGGCATAGCGGATATCCATATCGGCGATACGCTCTGCTCGCCCGAGAAGCCTGAGCCCATTCCGTTTCAGAAGATCTCCGAGCCTACGCTTTCCATGACGTTTAACGTCAACGATTCGCCTTTTGCGGGACAGGAAGGCAAATACGTCACCTCCCGTCATCTGCGCGACCGCCTGATGCGCGAGCTGAATACCGACGTAAGTCTGCGTGTCGAGGAGATCACTCCCGACTGCTTCAGAGTCAGCGGGCGCGGCGAGCTGCATCTCTCGGTGCTGATCGAGAATATGCGCCGCGAGGGCTTTGAGTTTGCTGTCAGCAAGGCTGAGGTAATATATAAGAAAGACGAGAACGGCAAAAAACTGGAGCCTATCGAGCATCTTTACGTGGACGTGCCCGACGAATATACGGGCGTCGTTATCGAGAAGCTCAGCACGCGCAAGGGCGAACTGCTGGATATGCATCCGTCAGGCACGGGATATACCAGAGTGGAGTTTTCCATCCCCTCGCGCGGGCTTATCGGCTATCGCGACGAGTTTTTGACCGATACGAAGGGCAACGGCATCATGAACCAGCTCTTTGACGGCTACGGACCCTACCGCGGCGAGATCCAGTACCGCAACATGGGCTCGCTGATCGCATTTGAGACGGGTGAAGCCGTGGCCTACGGTATATTCAACGCGCAGGAGCGCGGACTGATGTTTGTAAAGCCCGGCGACCGCGTCTACGCGGGAATGATCGTCGGTCAGAATCCTAAGAACATGGATATCGAAGTCAACGTCTGCAAGAAGAAGCAGCTGACCAATACCCGTGCTTCGGGCTCGGATGAGGCATTGAAGCTTGTGCCTCCCAAGATCATGAGTCTGGAGCAGTGCATGGAGTTTATCGATACGGATGAGCTGCTGGAGGTCACGCCGCTGACGCTCCGTATCCGCAAAAAGATACTGGATCCGACGCTGCGCAAGCGTGATATGATCAAGCGTAACAGCGCGAAGGCGTAACGCGCCAGCGTTTTCTCCGCCTCAGCGCCTGCATTTGCAAAGCCGGTTGGCTGGCTTTCTAAATCAGTGCGCTCGGCTTCTAAAAAGCTCGAAAACGCAAAACTCGCTTCGCTCAGACAGTTGCGTTTTCATCGCTTTTCTTTACGAAGCCTTCGCTGCTGATTTGACGAAAGCGCCAAAGGCTTTGCAAATGCAGGCGCTGAGGCGGGGAAACGCATAGAGGTCAACGATGTTTTTTAAGTATTTGTGGGTGTTTTTTATATCGATGGTCCCGGTCATCGAGCTGCGCGGTGCCATTCCGGTAGGAGTCGGGATGGGGCTTCCGCTTGTACCCACATATATAGTATCGATCATCGGAAATATGCTTCCGGTGCCGTTCATCTATCTTTTCGGGCGCAAGGTGCTCGAATGGGGCAAGGATAAGCGCTACATCGGCAAATGGTTCACCTGGATGTACGAGAAGGGGATCAGGGCCGGTGAAAAGATCAACGGCAAGCGCGGTATCTTTATCGGGCTGATGCTCTTTGTCGCGATCCCTCTGCCGGGGACAGGTGCATGGACCGGCACGCTCGCGGCAAGTTTCCTTAATATGAAGTTCCGCGACAGCGTACTGGCGGCCATGGGCGGCGTGCTGATCGCCGGCGTCATTATGATGCTGATCAGCGCGGGCGTTTTCTCGTTTGTATGAGTGAATTAATGCCCGAAAGTGCCTTCGGCGGCACGCTCTGCGACTACACTAAGTTCGTCCATCGCTTTCAGCTCGGACTCACTAAGTGTGCATGCATGGACGGCCTCCGCCGTCTCATC
>CAMOQY010000147.1 GCA_946623295.1 uncultured Lachnospiraceae bacterium
TACTCATGATCTCCGCTCTCAAGAAATCCCGCCAGGAAACCTGCAACCATGGAGTCCCCTGCTCCGACGCTGCTGACGACCGTGCCCGCATGGGCGCGGGCCCTGTGAAGGGCGCCTGTCTCATCGAGCAGCAGCGCGCCATCTCCTCCCATGGAGACAAGCACGTTTTGCGCTCCTTTTTCCTGCAGCTGCTGCGCGCACGAGACTATCTCCTCATCCGAGGACGGGCGGGCGCCGAGCATATCGCCAAGCTCATGGATATTCGGTTTAATAAGGAACGGCCTGTAGGCGAGCGTACGGATCAGGCCTTCGCCTGCGGTATCGACCGCGACCCTGATCTGCCTGTCTGAAAGCCGCTCAAGTATTGCGGCGTACGTATCCTGCGGCAGACACGGCGGGATCGAGCCCGAAAGGACCAGCGTATCGCCGTCGGCGATCTTTTCAAGCCTGCGGAAAAGCTCTTCCATGTCATCGGCAGTGATCTCGGGTCCGGAGCCGTTGATCTCCGTTTCCTCATCCGCGCTGACCTTTACGTTGATACGCGTCATTCCGCGGCTCACCCGGACGAAATCAACGGCAAGCCCTGCCGCCTCAAGGCCCCTCTCCAGAGCCTCTCCGGTAAAGCCCGCGGTAAAACCGAGCGCAGCGGATTCGCACCCCAGCTCGCGGAGCACGCAGGACACATTTATCCCCTTTCCTCCAAAGCGCACAGCCTCGCGCGCGGTCCGGTTTATGGCGCCGGAGGTCAGAGACCCGTTCAGCCATACCGTGTAGTCGATGGCAGGATTAAGTGTTACCGTGTAGATCATTGCCTGATATCCTCATTTACCCGGAAATATAAAACTCACAAGCGCCTTTGCCGCATCCGGATGCGGAGCATTGGCGATAATACAGAGCACAAGCCTGCCGCCCCCACTCGCTTTCAGATGATAGCGCTCCGCGAAATCCTCCGGCAGAGTGATGCCAAGCTTAAAGCTCCCGCCGCCGTAGTCCTCGGATACTTCTCCAAGCAGGAGCTTACCGGAAGTCTCAAGCTCCTGATATACGGATTCCTCCAGAAAACCGTCAAGCTCCATCAATGTACCCGCCTCCGCGAGCGCATAAAAGGAGGTCTCGTCACAGATAAACGCGTCGATCATCCCGGCGCCGATGAGCGTATAGATCCTCGTCGATGCCTCATAGTCGTCCAGCGCGGCGCTGTCCCAGACTACTTCCTGCTTTTCATTCAGCCCCAGATACCCGTAAAGCTCATCCGTCAGCTCTGATGAGGCTTCCCCGGCGATACCGGCATTCAGCCCCGCCAGATAGAGCGCCGGATCACGCGTGTTGGCTTTTTCGATAAAAAACCACACGACGAGCGCAAGCCCAAAAAGAATGATGATAATATACAGCAGATAGTAATCGATAACATACTGGATCTTGCCACGCCTGTCAAGGCCGCGCCAAACCTCGCGCATATGTTCCCGCTGTTTTTTTCGTTCTTCGTTCATAGTCTCAATACTCTTCTATATACGTGCGCGGAAGGCCGCCTGCCCGCCTTTCCGGTTTCATGCCGGAAAGCGAAGCCTCATATCCTCTTACTGCCGCAGGAAAAACGGTGCGTTCCGGGTCCTGCCGCGTATTTTTCTCCGTCTATGACTATCTCGGCCTGCACCGGAGTCGTGATCTCAAACGCAAAGCCTTCGCCGTCACTGCGCCATGAGGAAACGATCTCGCCGCGGCGCGTCAGCAGCCTGGCGGAAAGCGAGCCAAGTCTCTCATCCGGCACGGGGGCTATACGTACTCTTTCGTATCCCGGGTGATCCTCCACGGTCTGTATGCCGGCGGCCTTTGTGTAGACCCAGTCGGCGACGCTGCCGTAGGCGTAGTGGTTGAACGAATTCATGTCCGTGGACCACATCTGTCCGTCAGGCTTCATGCCGTCCCAGTGTTCCCACACGGTGGTAGCGCCCTGTGTCACGGAGTAGAGCCACGAAGGGTACTCCCTGCGCAACAGCAGGCTCCAGGCCAGCTCGTCAAAGCCGTAATCGCTGAGGACATGGAGCAGATAGGGCGTGCCCACAAACCCTGTCGTGAGCGCGGCGGCGGGGTATGCCTGCCCGGTATCCGGCGTCATGGCCGCCCCGGCATCCAGCACCATCCGCGCGAGCTGCGCGGCCGCGGCGTCCGGATCCGGCGCGACCTTAAAATGAGCCGCCAGAACGCATTCAGTCTGCGTATTGTATACAGGAAACGCCTTTTGGAAAGCATCTATGATCTCGCCGTGCAGTTTTTCATAATCCGTCACGTCCCTCCCGAGGATTTGTCCGGTCTTTACAAGGAGCGACGTATCATGCGCATAAAAAGCCGTACCGATAAAATCATCGCGGCTCGATCCCTTGTACGAGCCATAGGGCGCGTCAAGTCCGAGCCAGTCGCCGTAATGGCGCTTTCCCTCGGGAAGCTCATCCCGCCACAGTCCAGGCACCTTGGTCACGGAAGTTATATAATCCACCCAGCGCCGCATCGAATCAAAGCTGTCGGCGAGCAGCTGCCTGTTTCCGTAGGCCAGGTAGACCTGCCAGGGCACGATAGCCGCGGCGTCGCCCCACGCGGGCGAGGAATACAGCCTATCGCGCACATCCGGGACGACCGACGGCACCAGCCCGTTTGCGCGCTGATCACTGCGCAGGTCCGCGAGCCACTTGGTAAAAAACCTCTCCGCATCGTAATTCAGGCAGGCTGTCCGTGCAAAGACCTGCGCGTCGCCTGTCCAGCCTGCTCTCTCGTCGCGCTGCGGGCAGTCGGTCGGGATATCCAGGAAGTTGCTCTTCTGTCCCCAGAGCACATTTTCAAAAAATCTGTTAAGGAGCGGATCCGAGCTCTCCAGCCACCCGGTCCTCTTCATGTCGGAGTGCATGACCACGGCGGTAAAGCATCCCGGATCAAGCGCGCCTGCGCCTCCCGGAAACGCATCGACCCGCACGTAGCGGAAGCCGTAAAAGGTGTGCCTCGGCTCCCAGCTCTGCTCCCCCTCCCGGCAGATATATTTGTATATGCACTTTGCGCTGCGGTAATTTGCGTTATAGAAATTGCCTTCCGCATCCAGCGTCTCGCCGAAGCTGAGCTCCACCGTATCCCCCGCGTGCGCGCACAGGCTGACCGCAATGACGCCGGCCATATTCTGGCCGAAATCCAGCACGGTCTCACCCTTTGGCGTATGAATGACAGACTTTACCGCAAGGCGCTCCTGAGGCCTTACCTCCTCGCCCTGCTGGGGGATCAGGATCTCATCCGGTCCGTCATATATTTCGACAGGCTGCCATGAGTGCTCAAAGCCTGCGTCATATATCTCGCCGTCGTACAGGTCGCTGAATCTCACCCTGCTCTCCGACCACTCCCAGCTCCCGTCCGTGCCGATAACGCTGCGTCTGCCGTCGGCATATTCGATATCGAGCTGTGCGATCAGGGCCATGGGGCTTGCCATCATATCGGCGCGCCACTGCGGCACCTCCCAGAGGGCCAGAAAACGCGAATGATACCAGCCCTTGCCGACAGTGACCGTTAGTTCATTTTCATCCGAAAGGAGCCGGGTCACGTCGTATTCCTGAACCTGCAGTCTTTTGCGGTAGGAAGTAAAGCCGGGCGCCATAAAGAAATCGCCGACCCTGGTCCCGTTGATACGCGCCTCGTAGACTCCGAGCGCCGTGATACGAAGAACGGCTGACTTTACCGTGTCAGCCGCAAATCCAACCCGGTACACGGGAGAGGTATCTCCCATTTCCCTGCCGGGTATTATCCATTTAGCTTTTAGATCCATTTTTTCTCCTGCAAAGGTTTTACAGCAGCGGTCCCCATTGCTCACCTTCAGTGGCGTCAGGTGCCTGGCTGCTCTGATCGGACGGCTGTTCGGAAGATCCGCCCTGGCTGCCTGTGCTTCCCTGGCTTCCGGAGCTTCCATGACTGTCAGATCCGGGTCCGACAATATCCTCAAGGTCGACGTTTTCACCGTTGTCGCTGTCGACAACAGTCAGTCCGCCGTTCCCTGACCCACCGGCCGCACCGGACTGCGCAGCCTCGGAAGAAGTCTGCGTATCCGCGGACGCG
>CAMOQY010000148.1 GCA_946623295.1 uncultured Lachnospiraceae bacterium
TCGCTTCAGAGTGAAGGCAAAAAACGCATGGACGCGGCTGATTTCCTCAGAGGGGACAGGTTCTCCGCGGGAGATCGCTTCACGGGAAAAGAATGATATGAAAACTGCCAGAGAGATCGCGGCCGATATATTGTGTGAAGTAGATGGAGGGGCGCTCAGCCACGAGGCATTTTCCGGTGCCGTGGACAGAGCGGCTCTTTTGCCGAGTGACAGAGCCTTTGTAAAGAAGCTCGTCAGCGGCGTGCTTGAGCACAGGGACGGCATCGATGCAGTAATAGACAGGTATTCAAAAAAGCCATCCTCGGCTTTAAAGCCTATCGTCAGAAATACGCTCCGCATCGGAGTCTATCAGCTTATGTACCTGACGGATATCCCCCAGTCGGCTGTCTGCAACGAGGCGGTAGCCGTTCTGGAGCACAGACGCCTCTACGGACTGAAGGGATTTGTAAATGCTATCCTGCGCGCCTGCTGCAGAGACGGCCTGAAAGCTTCGGATCCGTCCACAGAGCTTCCGGAGTATATCAGAACCATCCTGACCCGCAGAGCCGGGGAAAACGGCTTACAGCGCGTTACAGAGGCACTTGGCCGTGATGGAGCGCTTACCTGCAGGTTTCTGACGTCCGGAGCGGATGAGCGTCAGATAATTGAGCTTCTCAGATTGGATGGCATAACTGCTGTCAGATCGCCTCTTGCTGAGCAGGGTTATGAGCTTGCGGGAGTTTCGGTTCCGGGCGATGTAGAGGCCTTTAAGAGGGGATTGATACAATACCAGGGGATCAGTTCGGTATTTGCCGTCCAGCTGCTTTCACCGGCGCCGGATTCCAGGGTCCTGGACATATGCGCCGCGCCGGGCGGAAAGAGCATCGGCCTGGCCGATATGGTCGGAGAGAACGGCCTTGTACTGGCTGCCGACTTGACCCAGCGCAAAATAAAACGGATAGAAGAAAACGCAGCCAGATGCCGCATGCCCTGGATCAGGACGGCGGTGCGCGACGCGACTGTCTATGTGCCCGGTGACGAGGAAGCCTATGACTATGTACTGGCGGATCTGCCCTGCTCGGGACTGGGAACGATCGGGCACAAGCAGGAGATAAGATATAAAATTACTCCCGAAAAGGTCGCGGAGCTGGCTGCTCTTCAGAGGAGCATACTGGACAACGCGGTCCGCTATGTCAGAAAAGGCGGACGCCTGCTTTATTCCACCTGTACGATCACCTTTGAGGAGAATGAGGAAAACTACAGATATATCAGGGACAGGCTTGGACTGGTCCCTGTCAGCATAGGATCGTATTTTCCGGATGGAAGAGAAGGCGCCTCGGACGGCTACGTACAGCTGCTGCCCGGGATCGATCCCGTATCGGATGGCTTTTTCTGTGCGCTGTTTGAAAAACCGGACTGAAGTAAAAAAGCTCGAAGTCAAATGAGACAAAGACTCAAAACGACTGAGGTTAAAAACGAGACTGAATATGACCGAAAAGACCGATATTAAATCATTATATTTCGATGAGCTGGAAAGGTATGTCTGCGAGGAGCTTTCCCAGCCGCGCTTTCGCGCGTCGCAGCTTTTTTCATGGATGCACAAAAAGAAAGCCGCAGGCTTTGAAGAAATGACGAACCTCCCCGCAGCGCTTCGGGAAAGACTCGGCGAGCTGTGCGATTATACATCCCTTTCGATACATACCGTTCAGACCTCGGCTAAAGACGGGACGAAAAAATACGCCTTTGTCCTCGCCGACGGCAATATTATAGAGAGCGTGTATATGCGCTACGCTCACGGAAACAGCGTATGTATATCGTCGCAGGTCGGCTGCCGCATGGGCTGCAGGTTCTGCGCGTCCACGATAGACGGCCTCGTCAGGAATCTGACGGCGTCCGAGATGCTCGAACAGGTTTACGAGATCGAGCGCGACACAGGCACACGCGTTTCAAATGTCGTAATCATGGGGTCCGGCGAGCCTCTCGACAACTACGAAAATACCGTCCGGTTTATCAGGCTGATAAGCGATCAGCGCGGCTGCGGCATGAGTCAGAGAAATATAACCCTCTCCACCTGCGGGATAGTGCCGCGGATCAGAGATCTTGCGATGGAAGATCTTGCCATCACTCTTGCCATTTCGCTTCATGCGCCTACAGACGAGCTGCGCAGAAAGACAATGCCGATAGCCAACAGCTACAGCATAAGCGAGATCCTTGAGGCCTGCGGTTTTTATTTTGAAAAGACCGGCCGCAGGATCAGCTTTGAGTACAGCGTTATCCGCGACCTCAACGACGGCAGGGAAACCATAGAACAGCTGGCGGCGCTGCTTAAGGGCCGCAACTGTCATGTAAACCTGATCTCGGTCAATCCGATAAAGGAAAGAGATTATCGCGCTGTAGATTCTCTATCGCTCGATCAGATCAAAAACATCTTGGAAAAATCGTCAATAAATGTTACTATAAGAAGAAGGCTCGGAGGCGACATTGACAGCGCCTGCGGCCAGCTGCGCAGAAAAGTGGTTTCGGAGGGAACTCAGTTTGAAGGCATACGCGGTCACTGATGTGGGCAGAGTCCGCAGACAGAACGAAGACGCTATATTTACATCCACGGATCCGGTAGGGCTTCTGCCGAATCTGTTTGTGGTCGCCGATGGAATGGGCGGGCACAACGCCGGGGACCGCGCTTCAAAGATCGCCGTAGATTCCATTATTTCATCTGTCGAAGAGACGAACAAGCTCGATCCCGAAGATATCCTCAGGGATGCTCTCGTTAGGGCAAACAAAGCGATCATAAGCGAAGCAGCGCAGGAGCCTTCTCTTGCCGGAATGGGTACGACCGCTGTTATGGCCACCGTGATAGGTTCAGTCCTCTATGTGGCAAATATCGGCGACAGCCGGCTCTACGTGATCAAAAACCGTCCCGTTCAGGTCACGAGAGATCACTCCTGGGTCGAGGAAATGGTCCGTGAGGGAAAGCTCAACCGCGGCGATCCCACTTATATGGAAAAAAAGAACATCATTACAAAGGCGCTCGGAATAGCGGGAGAGATCGCGCCGGATCTTTTTACGGTGGATCTGGATGTCGGAAATCTCATTCTCCTGTGCTCGGACGGGCTGACCGGAATGGTGAATGACGATACTTTATTTGAAATAGTCAGACATGAATACGAGCCGCAGGAGATCGCCGCGGCGCTTGTCAGGACTGCAAAAAACAACGGAGGACGCGACAATATTTCCGTAGTTGTCGTGGATCCCGAGCTTAGCGAGGTAGATGTATGGTGCTGAAGATCGGTTCGGCTCTCGGAGGCCGATATGAGATATTGAGCAGGATAGGTTCCGGCGGAATGTCGGATGTATATAAAGCGCGCGATGCAAAGCTTAACCGTTTTGTAGCGATCAAGGTCCTGAAGGACGATTATGCCTCCGATCAGACCTTTGTCGCTAAATTCCGTATGGAGGCGCAGTCGGCGGCGTGCCTGTCAAACCCTAATATTGTCAATATCTACGATGTCGGCGACGAGATGGGCATCTATTATATCGTTATGGAGCTTATCGAGGGCATCACTCTCAAGCGCTATATCGAGCGCAAGGGCAAGCTCGGTGTCCGCGAGGCCATCGAGGTCGCCATGCAGGTCACCCACGGCCTCATCGCTGCTCACGCCGAAAAGATCGTCCACAGGGATATCAAGCCCCAGAATATAATGATCTCCAAGGAAGGCAAGATCAAGGTCACCGATTTCGGTATCGCAAGAGCGGCATCGACAAAGACCATCAGCTCGAGCACCATGGGGAGCGTTCACTATATCTCGCCCGAGCAGGCCAGAGGAGGCTTCTGCGATGAGCGCAGCGATATCTATTCGCTCGGCATCATGCTCTACGAGATGCTCACAGGCAAGGTGCCTTTTGAGGGCGATACGAGCGTTGCCGTAGCACTCCAGCATATCCAGGGCGAGATGGTTCCGCCCAGAGAATATGAGCCCTCTATTCCCAAAGGACTTGAAAAGATCATTCTCAAATGTACCCGCAAGCGTCCTGAGGCAAGATATGCCTCCGCCGCGCTTCTGCTCGAGGATTTTAAACGC
>CAMOQY010000149.1 GCA_946623295.1 uncultured Lachnospiraceae bacterium
ATAACACAATCCTTAAAAACAGACGTTTTGTTTAGTCTGCATGACTCCTTAATTACAGATATAAAAGTTTTATGTGATAGACTTGTTCTTGAATTTGCAGAAGGCATAACGGTAGTTTCGAACGGAACCGCCAAAATGGTTCCTGCCAGACTGTATTTTGAGGGAGTAGGCGAAGATGACATAGAGTTCTACAGATTGAGAAGAAGGTCAAGCCACAAAGGTTTAAAGCTTCGCGGAACACCTGTATTACTTTCGGAAGTCATAACTGCTATTGAAACGAAAAAAATATCGTTGGAAATAATATATTTCGTCTATAGTGAGTATGCATCAGTTTTTAAGTGTGCGGTGTATACAAAAAAACCCAAAATAACAAAAAGATTCCTGGACAGATTTTTTATTGAAATATCTACAAGCAGCAGCATAGTTTTAGATTTAGACTATTGAACGCATGTACAAATCATTATGTAAAAAAGATTAAACGTCTGAGTATTATGGATGATGAGTGAACCTTAATGAATGTAGTCGATAAACTCGGTATGATTGGTAAGAAATTGATCCTATTTGTCAGTCTTTCATAAGTTCCTTCGTGATGAATCCGTATACCTTTGATTTGAGTAGAACGACAAATAAAAGAGTACATGAACCAAAATAACTTCCCAAATCTGTATTTTTTACTTGCAAAGTTTGCTGAAATCGCCTATAGTTACTATGTTATTCTGTAGATATTGGAGGAAAAGGTTTTGCTTGAGATAAAGATAGACAAATCAGAAAGCGCTGCCAAGATCATCGTTGTCGGTGTAGGCGGTGCAGGCAACAACGCCGTCAACCGCATGGTCGACAGCAATATCGAGGGAGTTGAATTTATCGGTATCAACACTGACCGTCAGGCGCTTCAGATCTGCAAGGCCCCTACAGCCATTCAGATCGGCGAAAAGCTGACAAAGGGACTCGGCGCGGGCGCGCAGCCCGAGGTCGGCGAAAAGGCCGCTGAGGAGAGCGAGGAGCTCATCACAAACGCCATAAAGGGTGCGGATATGGTATTCGTTACCTGCGGCATGGGCGGCGGCACCGGTACCGGCGCTGCTCCTGTTATCGCCAGGATAGCAAAGGATCTCGGCATCCTCACCGTAGGCGTAGTTACCAAGCCTTTCCGTTTTGAGGCAAAGGTGCGTATGCAGAATGCGCTTTCAGGTATCGAGAAGCTCCGCCAGAGCGTAGATACTCTGATCGTCATCCCTAATGACAAGCTTCTGGAGATCGTCGATCGCCGTACTACAATGCCCGAGGCTCTTAAAAAGGCCGACGAGGTGCTTCAGCAGTCCGTACAGGGTATTACCGATCTGATCAATCTGCCTGCCCTCATCAATCTCGACTTTGCGGATGTGCAGACAGTCATGACCGACAAGGGTATCGCCCACATCGGTATCGGTACGGCTCACGGCGACGACAAGGCTATCGAGGCCGTCAAGATGGCTGTTTCCAGCCCGCTGCTTGAGACTACCATCGTCGGCGCAAGCCACGTTATAATCAATATTTCCGGTGACATCGGACTCATGGAGGCCAATGAAGCCGCTACATTCGTTCAGGAGCTGGCAGGCGAGAACGCCAATATTATCTTTGGTGCGCGCTATGACGAGACTGTTCAGGACGAGTGCACCATTACCGTTATAGCCACAGGGCTTGAGGAGCCGAGCGAGCAGCCCGAGGCTCCGAAGGTAGCTCCCGGACTCAGCTTCCAGGGCTTTGGACGCGGCGGATACACCGCTCCCTCTACGGGTTACAAGGCTCCTGAGACAGGGGCCGCACCTCAGGGACAGAGCCAGGCCCAGACAGGCTTTGCTCAGCGTCCTCAGACCGCAAGACCTGCGGGTGGCGCAGAGAGGTCCATCAACATTCCGGACTTTCTGAAGAGATAAATTGATTTTCAAAGGCGCCTCGCCTCGGCGGGGCGCCTTTTTCCTGTGTGGCGCGGCAGGCCGGCTTTCCGGCGGATGGAAGCGGCTGCGCCATTTCTGCACAGACGGAGGCAGAGTCCATGGCATTTATAGAGGCCAGAGATCTTAGATATGATTACGAACAGCGCGATGATGACGGAAAGCTCATCGGCTGTATCCCTGCGCTCAAGGGACTGAATTTTTCGGTGGAGCGCGGGGAATTTGTCGCGGTCATAGGCCATAACGGCTCAGGCAAGTCGACGCTTGCCCGCCTTATAAATGCGCTTGCTGTCCCGACGGGCGGCTCCCTTATCGTAAATGACATAGATGTGTCGGATGAAAAGCTTGTCTGGGAGCTTCGCAAGAGCGTGGGTATGGTCTTTCAGAATCCGGACAACCAGATCATAGCCGGCATCGTCGAGGAGGATGTGGCATTCGGTCCTGAAAATCTGGGCGTTCCGTCGGAAGAGATAATTTCACGTGTGAAAAGAGCGCTGGAGATCGTCGGTATGACCAAATACGCCAGGCGATCGCCGGGACGGCTTTCCGGAGGGCAGAAGCAGCGCGTAGCCATAGCCGGCGCTCTGGCTATGATGCCTCAGTGTATTATACTTGATGAGGCTACGGCAATGCTCGACCCGATCGGAAGACGGGAGGTCATGGAAGTTGTAAGCAGGCTGAACAGCGATGAACAAATGACGGTGCTCCTTATCACTCACTATATGGAAGAGGCCGCCATGGCCGGACGCGTTATCGTTATGGATGACGGCAATATCGTGCTTGACGGGACGCCTGCCGAGGTCTTTGCTCACGATGAGGAGCTTGCCGCGTGCGGACTCGAACTGCCGCAGGCTGCGATGCTGGCAAAAAAAATCAGAGATGCCGGCTTGCCCGTCTCCCGGGACGTGGTTTCGACGCGTCAGCTTGTCGACGAGATAGTCAGGATAAAAAATGGCAATAGAGCTTAAAAACATCTTATACAGCTATGAAAAAAGCGCCGATCACAATGGGAATACGGTGCTGGACGGAATAAACCTCACGCTCGCGCGGGAGGATTTTACTGCCGTGATCGGGCCGACGGGCTCGGGAAAATCCACGCTCGTGCAGCATCTCAATCTTCTCCTTCACGCTGTCTCGGGAGATATCCTTTATGACGGCGAAAGCATTTATGCCGAGGATTATGACAGAAAGGGCCTGCGGTCAAAGGTCGGTCTGGTCTTTCAGTATCCGGAGTACCAGCTTTTTGAAACGGATATTTTGAGCGACGTATGCTTCGGACCGCGAAATCTGGGCCTTTCTGAAAAGGAAGTGAGAGAGCGTGCTGAAAAAGCTCTCGATGCCGTTGGCTTTTCCGCGGACGACTACGCCCGCTCGCCCTATGATCTCTCAGGTGGACAAAAGAGGAGAGTTGCCATTGCGGGAATACTTGCCATGCAGCCGGAATTTCTGGTGCTTGACGAGCCCGCTGCGGGGCTTGATCCGCAGGGCAGGCGCGATATACTCAGGCTGATACGGGAGCTTCATACGGAAAACGGGACCGGGATCGTGCTTGTATCTCACAGTATGGATGACGTGGCGGAGTACGCGGACAGGATCGTGGCTCTCTACGGCGGAAAGATAGAGATAGACGGCACGCCTCGCGAGGTCTTTGCGCAGCGAAGCAGGCTCGAAGAGATGGGACTTAGTGTGCCGCAGGCCGCGCAGGTGGCGGATGAACTCAGGTCTGCCGGGCTGGATATTCCGCAGGGACTGATCACTGTGGATGAGGTCGCGGACGCTGTGCTGCGGTGCCTGAGGAAAGATTGACGAAAGATGAATACTGGTGTCCGCGCAGCGTGCGCAGACGGTTTTATAAAACAGCCATGCCCCGGTACAGACAGGCGGCAGGACAGGTGACCAGGCTTTGATAAGGGAAATAACACTGGGGCAGTATTACCCCGGCAGCTCAATAATCCACAGGCTGGACCCGAGAGTTAAGCTCCTCGGGACGCTTGTGTATATGGTGGGGACGTTTCTGGCGGAGGATGTCGCGGGCTACGCGCTCTGCATCGGTTTTCTCGCCGCCGCGATCATCTGCTCGCGTATTCCGCTCGGGCATATGAT
>CAMOQY010000150.1 GCA_946623295.1 uncultured Lachnospiraceae bacterium
AATATTTATGCATTGTTTTTTGAATAAAAATTCAGCTTCCGGATCCGGTTTTGTTTCCTCAATTAAGAAAATGGTATAACTTTGGCATTATTTGCAAAAGTTATACCATTTAAAAGGCCGGCACGTACCACTTCAAGTGCCGGGACAAGCCCCCGGGATCCTTTCAGGCTATCCCTTACGGCTCTGATATCAATTTTCTTCATGAAAAACGCGTTTTTAATTTGTTTTACGCATAATATTTTATTCACAGACTTTTTTTGCAGCGTCAAAATGGTATAAGTTTGCCAAAAAATACGGAAGTTATACCATTATGACGAATTTGACAGGTCCCAAATCCGCAGGTCGTCTGTTTTGCTATTATACTATACCTTGTCGTATCTGCTAAAACCAGACATTAAGCATTATTGTTCTGATGTTATTCGCTCCCGCATTCTATGCATGCCTCATAACTGAAGTTGGTTCCTTTTTCCATATCTGTTGGAAAGAAGCCAACGGTTACACAAGATATTTTACGCTATCTCAAACAATATCGCAAAAAAGAAAAACACGAAAAACAGCCGGGGGAGTAGCAGAAATGTTTTATGATGACGTACTTAGAATTAAAAATTTAAGCTGTTTGTCTCCGTCCTCTCACGAAGCAGCCTGAGGCTGCCGTCCCGCGTCCTGAGCCAGACCTGGGGCAGTTCGCGGCTCAGGAAAAGCGCCATACCCTCGCAAACGGAGTACGCACCAGTATTATGAAAGGCGACCATATCTCCCCTGCGCAGGCGGGGCATCTGCGCATCCCTCACAAATATATCCGCGGTCGAGCACAGGCTCCCATACAGGGTCCAGACCTCACCGCTATCCTCTCCGTCAGCGCATTCTATCGGGCTTCCGTCTCGCAGAACGGTCATGACCGGCCTGCGCATCCCCTGCAGCTGTCCGCCGTACCTCATCTGGTGGATCCCGCCGTCACAAATTGCGTAGTTCACACCTTTGTTGGTTTTTGTGTCACATACCGTCGTATAGTAGGTGCCGCAGGACGAGGCCAGAAGGCGCCCGATCTCTATGGTCACATCTGTGATCTCAGACAGCCGTCTGAGCGCAGGCGCGACCGCGCGCAGCCTCTCCAGCTCAATATCATGCAGGTCAGCGGATCCGGGCCCATGGTCCGCCCCGGCTTTCTCCGCGTCAGAAGAACCATCGCCGGTTTCCTTTCCTCCGGGACAGCGCTCTGTCCTGCATGCCGCTCTTCTTTCCGCAAAGTACTCCGCGTCAAGTCCGGGGCCGTACTCCAGCCGTTCCGTCTCAAAACCGGTCTCGTCGCGCAGGCTTCCGATCAGCTTTTCCAGCATCAAAAGCTGTCTGACCACTGTTTCCGTACTGCGTTTCTGAGTCCCGGTAAAATAGTGTATACCTCTTATTTTAACCTCAGGATGAGACTCCCTGCCGCGGATGATCGCAGTCAGCTCGCTTATATCCATTCCGAACTGGCTCCCGTCAGTAAGCCTGAGCAGAACGTCCACCGTCCTCCCGCACTCCCTCGCCGCGCGGCAGATCGTCTCGTACTGAAACGGGCTCTCGGCAGTCACCGCCGATACACCGTCCGCGACGGCGCGCCGGATATCGACGCTTCCCTTGCATACTCCCGAATAGATCACCCGATCCATGCCGATACCGGCCCTCTCGCATATCGTAAGCTCGCCGGGGCTGCAGACCTCGATACTGTCGATCACATCCGGCATGATCCTCAGCAGAAACGGATTTGCTTTCATCGAAAAGCACAGCTTCACGCCTGCGCCGATCGCATCGCGGCATTCCCCCGCTCTCGTCAAAAAAGCCGCCTCATCGAAGACGTAGGCCGGAGTAGCAAAACCGCAGCCGGCGTTTCCGGCGGATACAGCCCGGCCGCCGCATTCATCATGCGCCTTCATTACTCCTCCTGTTTTCTGCGGACAAGCGCAGCGATAGCTTCGGCCGAATCGAAATTTGACGGGATGAGGTCAACGGCCGATATGTCTATATCATACGTCTCATTGAGTTCCCCGACCAGAGAGATCAGGTCAAAAGAATTCAGAACGCGGGCGGTCACGAGCTCCTTTTCCGCGGTAAAATCAACGTCAGGCCGCAATTCTTCAAGTATTTCAATTACTCCATCCATTCGTTTATCCTCCGTTTTATCTGGGTGTGCCGAGGAAAAAGACCGCGATGCAGTCATTTTCTATTTTGATTTTAGAAAACGACTGCATCACGGTCAGATACAAAATGCATCATGGATGAATCTTTTTTACAGTAGAACATCAGCGTCAAAGCGGATCACCGAAGGCTTACGGTTCATCATAGACCATCTTCTTTTACTCACCTACGGTATAATACTTACCAGATGATCTATATCTTGGAAGTATTGCAGTAAAGGACATATCGGAGAATTCGATCTCTATGATACCGGAGCCGCCGGCGGGGTCGTTCCACTCATATCCGTACCGTGTCTGTTCCTTTTCCGTCAGATCCAGCAGCCGGCCTCCCGGAAGCTCTCCGAGATTCTGAAGAAACCAGTCGCGCATCTCGCTGCTGTGTACGATCGGATTTATTTTTTTTACGGTTCCGGGATATGAAAAATCCATCGCGCACATCATCAGCACTCCTGTTCCATCATCGATAAACAGGTTTACACATCTATAATCCTCAAACGAGACCGTCACGTTCCAGAAAATAAATCCGTCCGCAAGGCTGTCCCTCTCGAATCCGTAGAATTTATTGAAAGATATCACTCCCTCAGGCAAAGAAATACCGTCAAATATCCCTGTCGCACGAAGACCGGAAAGTATTCTGTCCACGTATCCGTAAACCGTTTCAAGCCCGGCAACGGTATCATGTTCACCGGTTCCTATCGCGATCCTGCCGCCGTTGAAGCTGCCGATCTCATAGAAGCTTTCCATGGAAAGAATAATCAGCTTCTCGCTTAAAGTCAGATCCGCGGCATCATCCCCCTCTGCGTGCATCTCTATTTCTCTGATCGGTTCGGTCCACGGAGACCGGCTTGCATCGTCTATCCTTTCGATGATCCACGGAAGCAGCGCACAGACAGCGATCGTAAGTACGGTCAGGAGCACGATGAGCACATATTTCTTTCGCCTCATAGTTTCTCCTCCATCGCCGCATCAGCTGCGGTGCCGGCAGGGCCGCCGCTCTTTACGCCCGCAGTTTCTCCGGTGCTTACCCTGCCGCCTGCACCTGCTCCGGTCTTTATCTCTACCGTGACTGTTGTCCCCTCTCCCGGAGCGCTTTCAAATGAAATACTGCCGCCGTGAAGCTCGGCTATCCTTTTGCACAGAGCAAGGCCAAGGCCCACGCCGCCCTGGCTGCGTGAGCGGTTTTTATCAGTCCTGTAGAAAGCCTCGGTAATATGGGAAAGCTCCGCCGCCTCCATGCCGCGTCCGTTATCGCGCACGGTAAAAACAGCGCCGAGCTCTGATACATGCCCTTCGACATCTACCCTGCCCTTTCCGTCTATCGCTTTTGATGCGTTGTCTATGAGATTGTAGATCAGGGAGCGCATAAGGTCCGGCTCCATGAGGACGGACCCGCCGCCGGAATGAACGTGAAGCTCCACATTCCGCTTTTTCAGCACCGGCGCGAGCATCCTGCACGCATCCTTCAGGAAAGGCGTGATAGCGGTCTTTTTCATTACCGGCTCGTCTTTTTTGATCATCAGCAGATCCAGCAGCTTAAAGGACAGTCGTTCAAGTCTCCTGCTTTCCGAATAGATATAGTCTGCGGCCATGGTACGCGTACTTTCGTCCACGTCGCCCTGCCGCAGTATATCCGCAAAGCCTATTATGGAAGTCATCGGCGTCTTAAGCTCATGGGCAAAGGCGCCCGTAAACGCTTCCTGGCTCTTTATCCTGTCCTCCAGCTCGTTTATTTTCTGCTGCAGATTATCCGCCATCCTGTCAAGATCCGCCGAAAGCCTGCCGAATTCGTCGCCTTTTTTCAGGCAGGATCTGATGCTCAGATCTCCGCCCGAAATGCGCCTGGCTGTCCTGG
>CAMOQY010000151.1 GCA_946623295.1 uncultured Lachnospiraceae bacterium
TAGACCGAGGTCATCTCATTCCCATTTTTATCGGTATAATGCTTCATCTGACCGTCTTCGTCCAGCCAATCGTATGGTGTAGACTCTGCAGGAGCGATCTCCCGGAAATCAAGCATGGTTATTTCGCCTGTGGACGCATCGTAGTAGGTGATGAATCCGCCTCCGCCGATGCCTGAGGTAAACGGCTCGACGACGCCGAGCGTGTATGCCACGGCATATCCGGCATCCGCCGCGTTGCCGCCGGCTTTCAGGATATCCAGACCGGCCTTTGTGGCGTACCAGCTTGACGAGGACACTGCTCCGTTTTCTCCGGAGGCATCGCGGTCCGTCAGTATCATCTGTCCGTATCCGTCATACGGCAGCCAGATCTCCTCGTCGGGGGCTTCTTCGGACGGTGCCTGACTCTCTTGCTGCGAGGTGTGCGGCTCTGTCTGCGGTCCGGGATCGACGTACGGTCCCTGGCTGCAGCCCGTCAGCGAAAACAGGAGAGATACGGTCAGAATGAGATAAAAAAACCTTTTCATCAGATGGTCCTCCATGGGTATTTGACTCAATTTTATTCCTTAATCATCAGAAAATCAAACCCGGCCGCGGCGCAAAGAACACTAATTTGATTTAAAAACTTTATCAGTTTGTTATTTAATAAAATAAAGTGCTTCGGAAAGATTTTTATGTTTGAAAGAAAAGAGAAAAAAACTTTGCGTGACTCTTTATTTTTCACGGATAGAGTTGTAAAATTATGACAATTTCTTATGTAATCAATGAATATTACTGATAAAAATGCTTTAAAGGAGAATTCATGAAAAGATCAGTTAAGATACTCACCCTGATCATTGCTCTGGCGATGATGCTTTCCTGTATTGCCTGCGGAGGTTCATCCGCAGAGCCGTCTTCGGCTGAGGGATCGGCAGCAGATACTTCCGCTGCAAGCGAGCCCGCCTCGGAGGGGGCAGGGCAGGCCGGAGCCTACGAGGGCGATGAATTCAACAACGGAGCGGTCGGAGAGACCGCCTGCGTATCCAGCTACAGCGAGCTCACCTCCCAGGTCGGCATCGATATCATGAAGGCGGGCGGAAACGCGGTAGACGCCGCGGTCGCCACGATCTTTGCGGTTGGAGTCTGCGAGCCTCATCACAGCGGTATAGGCGGCAGCGGACTTATGACGATATATCTCGCGGATGAGGACAGATACACCACCATCGAGTATCTGGAGACGATCCCGGCGAACGTGACGGCGAGCTATTACAACAAGGCCCAGTACGTCAAGACCGCGCGTGCCGCCGGAGTTCCCGGACAGGTAAAGGGTCTGGCTTACGCTCTGGAAAAATACGGCACCATGACCCTTGCGCAGGTCCTCGAGCCAGTGATAAAGATCGCCAGAGAGGGCTTTGTCCTTGATTCCGTGGCTGCGGGAGCTATCGCCGACGGCTACACGGAGTTCAACAAAGAAGGCTACGAATACCTCTTTGAGCTTTTTACAAACGACGGTTTCCCCTATAGCGCAGGTGATACGTACAAGAACGAGGATCTGGCAAATACGCTTCAGATCATCGCCGACAAGGGTGCGGATGCCTTTTATACCGGTGAGATCGCCGAAAAGATCGTAGCCGGCATGAAGGAAGCCGGGGCAGCCATCTCCATGGAGGATCTGGCAAACTACAGATGCGTGGAGAGAGAACCGCTCACCACGGAATACTACGGAAACAAGATCTATACGGTTTCCAATCCGTCCAACGGCGGAGTGCTTCTGCTCGGAGCGCTGAACATCATGGAGGAAGCCGATATAAAGCAGTACGAGCAGGGCTCGCTGGACTACTGGAAGGTCTTCAATGAGTCGATCCGTCTTTCAAACAAGGACGCATATACTTATTCGGGCGATCCCGATTTCTATGATATGCCGCTCGACGTACTTGTGTCAAAGGAGCACGCAAAGGAGCGCTTCGCGCTCATGAACATGCAGGCGTGTCTCTATCCCGTGCCCGGCTCCGATCTGCCCATGGCCAGGAAGGATACGAAGGCTGCCGCCGGAGTGGATGAGGAGACTCTCGATCAGGGCGGCTGCACCACTCATATCGCCGTAGTGGACGGCAGCGGCAACGTGGTATCCAGCACCAATACCGTCGGTTATTCCTGGGGCTGCTACTATGCGACTCCCGGACTCGGCTTCGTCTATAACAACCATCTGAACAACGTCAGCTGGACGAATGCCGACAGCCCCGACTATTTCGCAGATGCCGGCAAGAAGGTCCGCTCGACCATGACTCCCACCATCGTGGCAGATGCTGACGGCAAGCCTATCATGGCGGTCGGCTCGCCCGGTTCTACGGTCATCCCTCCCGTCATCGCGTCCGTCATCAACAACGTGACCCTCTACGGAATGAACCCCCAGGAGGCCATCAACTTGCCCAGGGCGTTCACGATAGACAGAGATACCGCCAACGGACCGCTGACCGACCTGACTGCCGAGTCCGGACGTCTGGACCGTGCAATGCTGAGGCAGCTCGAGGTATTCGGGTATTCCGTCATCGACGGGATAAATGATTACGCCCAGGTCTGCGGCGGTGTTGCCGCGATCTATATCGACAGGGAAAACGGCAGGCTCCTGGGAGCGGGCGATCCCAGACGCGACTACAAGGCCGTAGCCTATTGATCTGTATAAAATATGTAACATTTTACATATAGGAGGAAAAGAAAATGAAAAAGTTTATCGCGGTCCTTCTGGCCGCACTTATGGTTCTTGGCGTTGCTGCCTGCGGCGGCTCGGATGCCTCACAGGCTCCTGCGGATACCCAGGCCCCCGCTGACACTCAGGCTCCTGCTGATACCCAGGCTGCCGATGATACTCAGAGCGCTGCCGACGCTGCATACGTCTACCCCGCGTGCGACGATGCAAATCCCACTCTTGAGCTGAACGGTACCTTTGACAAGGCTCTGGTCAAGGAAGGGTATGCAGTCACCTCTATCGGTCAGTCTGCCGATATCGACGTCGCTGCCAAGCTTCTTGACAAGGCGGGAGTCACCTATACGAGCGACACGCATCTTGCTGCCGATGCTCTGGACGGTGTCGGGACACTCTTTATAGCTGCCGGCGCTTCCACCAAGGGACTCGGACAGGCCGGTATCTCCGCTGATGAAGAGATCGCACGCGCCAACGATATCTTCAAGGCCTGCGATGAAAAGGGCATCACCGTGATCATGCTTCATCTGGGCGGAAGCGCCCGCCGCGGCTCTCTTTCCGATCAGTTCACCGATCTGGTCATGGCCGCGTCAGACTACATGATCGTAGTGGAAGAGGGCAACCAGGACGGTTACTTCACAGACTTTGCGGCTGCAAACAACATTCCGCTCGTTCTCGTAAAGAGCATGTCCACCGCAACCACGCCCGTATCTGCTCTGTTTAACTAAGACCCTTCGGAGAGCGGCTTTGCCTGTCGCAAGGCCGCTCTCTTTATGTATCTGATTTATGCCGGAGGCTTTGCCCGCCGGCCAAGGAGGAAAGGCTTTGGACCAGGAATTAATCATTTTGCTTGTCATGCTGGGAACGTTCCTGCTGGCGAATTTCTTGCTTCACCTTCCCGTCAGTCTCGGTATGGCGCTCGGAGCGATAATGGGAGCGCTCGTCTTCGGGATCTTTTTCGGAGGCGATATATCGGAGCTGGGAAGGCATCTTTTTGAGGGCCCCTTTGCGTATCTCGACACGGTGCTGATCATTGCTACCGCCATGATCTTTATGACCGCCATTTCAAAGTCGGGAGCCATGGCTGCCCTTAACAACGTCATCGTCACCAAATTCTACAAGGTCCCGGTGATCATGCTTATTCTGCTGATGATCATCGTCATGTTCCCGGGAATGATCACAGGATCGTCCACGGCGGGAGTGCTTTCCGCCGGCGCCATCGTGGCCCCGATACTGATGCTGATGGGAGTGCCGCGCGACAAGACGGGTGCGGTCATCGCTATCGGCGCGATCCTGGGCATGGCGGCTCCGCCCGTAAACGTTCCGGCTCTGCTGATCGCCGGCGGCGTG
>CAMOQY010000152.1 GCA_946623295.1 uncultured Lachnospiraceae bacterium
GAACCCACGTGTCCAGCTTGGAAGGCTGGTGTTCTACCATTGAACTACACCCGCTAGTCGCGTCGGGGTGACAGGACTTGAACCTGCGACCTCCTGATCCCAAATCAGGCGCGCTAGCCAAACTGCGCTACACCCCGATTGGTTTTCGCAAACGCAAAGTGTATTATACTCATAAAACTCAAAGACTGTCAACCTCTTTTTTCATCTGATTATCCGCAATTGCCCGGTCAAAAAAATTGCCCGCGCCGCCGCCTTCTGTGATATAATCACATTGTTGCAGTTTAGGGGGAAAAGAATGAAAAAGACACGGTTCACACTTAACAGTTTTATATTTATCATAATGCTTTTCTCAGCGCTTTACCTGTTTATAACGGTAGATCTGTACGACATGTCCGACAGGTCTGTTACCCGCGCCAACTATCCGATCGGAGACACGGGCTACTATGTGCGTTATTCGTCCCGCGATGAGAGCGGGATCAGCCTTGGAGATGACCTGTACTCGCCTGTGATTCTTGGCGGATACTTCGGATACGACTGGGGCGCGGCGATCTGCGGGGATTGGCTTTACTGCAATGAATACAAAAACACGAGACTTGGTTTTACCTCGTCTGATCTGGTGAGGATAAGGCTTTCCGATATGACAAAGGAAGTCATTGCCGAAAACGCGATGCTGCGCGGACGTTGCTCCGACGGGAGCCTGCTGTGCTATGAGGGCGTTGTTACGGCAAACTGGTTCCCGCAGACGAACCCGCTATACAGCCTGTACGCCGCTTCCGACGGCAGACTCGGCAGCGGAGAGGGGGCTTTTGTGCACGTCCTGGATCCCTCGGGTGAGAAGAATCTGGAGTTGGGATACGACCCCGGAGCGCTTAGCGACGAAAGAGAGGCATACTACCTTGAACGCGGACTTGTAGGGGAGGAAAAACAATGAAAAAACGTACTTTTGACCGGCTTTCCGGCGCGAAGATATCCGTAAGGATCTTCCAGATCTCCTCGCTCCTGCTCCTCCCGTACATTCTGGTAGCGGCAGGCTCATACAGTCTGTATTTACATGAAAATTTCTTTTCGTTTTTATTCCGCCTCGGGCTCGAATCGCTTCCGCGTCTCGAAGTGCTTTTGCTTTCGTACCTCTATGAGGGGACGCTCAGCGAAGTGCTCGTATACCTTGCGGCGGAGCTTACAGCTCTCGCGTGGGGCGTGATCGCCGGCAGGCTGCTTGCCTCGAAAAAAACGCAGCGGGCAGCGGTATATCTTATTGCAGCCCTGATCGCGCTGGATCTTATACTCAGGCTCCTTCCGCTGCATATAAATGAGCTGAATGAGATCGGCTGGAGAGCGGCAGGCTTTGCGGTGAGGCTCGCGGGCCTGGGACTGATCGCCGCAGGATGGGCGGCGGAGCGCAAAGGCTCAAAGACTCCGGATCCGGAGAATGATACGGAGACTTTGAGCACCGGAGCAAAGCAGGCTGATAAGGGCAGATGACCCGGCGGTAAATGGCGGTAAGAAACGGACGATACAGAGGATATTTCGATGTACAAAAATATCATGTTTGATCTTGACGGAACGATCACGGATTCCGAACGCGCGATAACCTCGTCGGTCCGCTACGCGCTCGACCGTCAGGGGATCACCGATCAGCCGATTGAAAAGCTCCGCAGGTTTATCGGGCCTTCGCTTTTTGATTCCTTTACCAGAGAGTTCGGGCTTGACGCTGCGGCAGCGGAGGAGGCTGTAAGAGATTACAGACAGGTATACGAAGCCGGCAGAATGTACGACGTGGATGTTTACCCCGGGATAGAAGAGCTTCTTAAGGAGCTTTCTGAAGCCGGGGCGCGCCTTATCCTTGTGACCAGCAAACCCGAAGTTTTTTCCGGACGCATAATCGAAAAGGTCGGGCTGCGCAAGTACTTTTGTCATATCTCCGCCGCGCTTCCCGCGACAAAGGACTCTGATAAAACGAGACTGATAGAAAACGCCGTGGACGCGCTGGGGCTGGATAAAGACGAGTGCGTAATGATAGGCGACACCTGGTATGATATCGATGGCGCAAAGCGGGCCGGAGTTGCTTCCATCGGAGTTACGTACGGCTTTGGGAGCAGAGATCAGCTTGAAGAGGCCGGCGCGGATCATATAGCCGGGGACGCGGGTGAAATAGGCCTCATCCTTCTTGGCAGATGATTTGTTTTGCCCATTTGAGCGTGGTTGTTAAAACCGCGTTTTTTTGATAAAATCAGACAATGTGCGCAGCGCCGCGGGAGGATCGACAGGCGGGCGCAAGAGGCTGTTATGGATTTTACGAAGCAAATGAAAAAAGATTACACCATCATCGCGCCGGATATTTTTCCTACGCATATGGAGCTGATAGCGGAGCTTTTCCGCACCTACGGCTACAATCTGGTGGTGGCGCATTACGAAGGCAAGCAGGTCATAGATACCGGCCTTAAATATCTTCACAACGACGTCTGTTATCCCGCCATCTGTACGGTGGGACAGCAGCTCTATGCGCTGACATGCGGCGACTACGACCCGCACAGGTGCGCGCTCATCATGTTTCAGACAGGCGGCGGCTGCCGTGCGTCAAACTACATCTTCCTTATGCGCAAGGCGCTGAAAAACATGGGTATGGACTATGTGCCTGTCATCTCGCTCAGCTTCGGCGGGCTGGAAAAATACAGCGGCTTTAAGATCACACCCATGATGTTCGCCACGGGGCTGCGTATCCTGACTTACGGAGATATGCTGATGCTCCTGAAAAACCAGTGCCTGCCGTATGAGGAAAACGCCGGAGATACCGGGCGTCTGGTCAAAAAATGGGTGAGGACCCTGACGGAGCAGTTCCGGCATCACAGAGGGCTGACCGCCTCCGCCATGAAGAAAAATCTGGCGGCCATCGCCGCGGATTTCCACGCCATTCCGCGCAGATACAGACAGGCGACCAAGGTCGGGATAGTCGGCGAGATATATGTAAAATATTCATCATTTGGAAATAACGGACTTGAGAAATTCCTTCTTTCTCAGGGCTGCGAGTATATGGTGCCGGGAGTGCTGGGCTTTTTCCAGTACTGCGTCGCAAACGTCGAAAAGGGCTACGAATATTACGGAGGCAGCAAATGGCTGCTGCGCGGCGGAAGGTTTGCGGAGCGGCTTACGGTGAAGTGGGAGGATTGGCTGATCGATGCGTTAAAGCCATATCCGGAGTTTACCGCCCCGGTGGCTTTTGACGACGTAAAACGTCTGGCCGATAAGGTGATCGATCGCGGAGTAAAGATGGGAGAGGGCTGGCTGCTTCCGGGCGAGGCCGCCGGTCTCATAGAAAAAGGCTATACAAATATCGTCTGCGCGCAGCCGTTTGGCTGCCTGCCCAATCACATAGCCGGGAAAGGCACGGTGCGCCGCCTGCGCGAGCTTTATCCGGGCGCGAATATCTTCCCGATCGATTACGATGCCGGCGCCTCAAAGGTCAACCAGGAAAACAGGATCAAGCTCATGCTTGCGATGGCAAGAGATCAGGAGGCGGCCAGATGAAGCATCTGGGTATCGATATCGGATCAACTACGATCAAATATGTCGTTACTGATGAAAACGGCAGCATAATAAAAAAGGACTACCGCAGACATCTTTCAAAGGCCCGCGAGCTGCTTGGAGAGATCGTCGCAGGCCTCGGAGATACCGTCGGAAACGGGAAAATGACGGTGGCGATCTCGGGATCGGCAGGCATGGGCTTTGCCGAAAAGATGGATCTGCCCTTCGTGCAGGAGGTCTATGCGGAAAAACTCGCTGTGGAGCGCTTTTGTCCCGGTACGGACGCTGTGATCGAGCTGGGAGGAGAGGACGCAAAGATCCTTTTCCTGACGGACGGCTTTGAGATGCGCATGAACGGTACCTGCGCCGGAGGCACGGGTGCTTTCATCGACCAGATGGCCACTCTCATGCAGGTGACTCCCGACGAGCTGAATGATCTCGCCGCGGGGCACGAGACGGTATATCCGATCGCCTCGCGCTGCGGCGTTTTT
>CAMOQY010000153.1 GCA_946623295.1 uncultured Lachnospiraceae bacterium
GTGACGTTGGCGCCGGCGGCGATGGCCTTTGTGATGTCACCGGAGTACTTGATTCCGCCGTCTGCAACGATCGGGATACCGTACTCCTTTGCGACCTCCGCGCAGTCCATGATGGCAGTTATCTGAGGAACACCTATACCGGCGACCACACGGGTGGTACAGATGGAGCCGGGTCCGATACCCACCTTTACGCAGTCGGCTCCCGCCTCGATAAGGTCCTTTGTGGCCTCTCCCGTGGCGACATTGCCCGCTATGACCTGAAGATCCGGATAAGTCTCCTTAATGGCTCTCAGAGCGTTCAGGATGTTTCTGGAGTGTCCGTGTGCCGAGTCGATGACTATAACGTCTACATCGGCCTCGTAGAGGGCTTTGACGCGTTCCATCATATTCAGGGTAATACCAACTGCGGCGCCGCACAGCAGCCTTCCCTGAGGATCCTTTGCCGCATTCGGATACTTGATCTGCTTTTCAATATCCTTTATCGTGATCAGGCCCTTGAGATTGCCCTCGGCATCAATGATCGGCAGCTTCTCCTTGCGCGCGCGGGAAAGAATGCTCTTTGCCTCCTCGAGAGTAACGCCTTCCCTGGCGGTAACGAGGCCCTCGGAAGTCATGCACTCCGAGATCTTCTTTGTCATATCCTCCTGGAAGAGCAGGTCTCTGTTTGTCAGTATGCCTACGAGCTTTTTGCCTACCGTGATAGGCACGCCCGAGATGCGGTAGCGCCCCATGAGCTCGTTTGCCTCGCCTATGGTATTATCCGGTCCGAGACTGAAGGGGTCTGTGATAACGCCGTTCTCCGAGCGTTTGACTATATCGACTTCCGTAGCCTGCTGCTCTATGGTCATGTTTTTGTGGATAAAGCCCATGCCGCCCTGTCTGGCCATGGCGATGGCCATCCGGTGCTCCGTGACGGTATCCATGCTGGCGCTGATCATGGGGATGTTGAGCCTGACCTTTTTTGTAAGCCAGGTCGACACGTCCACCATATTCGGCGTCACTTCCGAATATGCCGGTGCAAGCAGCACGTCGTCAAAGGTAATGCCTTCTCCGATGATTTTGTTCATAAAAGCCTCCTTTTGCATCAGAATATACAGTTAAACCGAGCGGGACGCCCGCGTACTGATCAGGAATCGAAATCCGGGTGACTGGGATCCCAGGGGATATTCAGCACCTTTGACTTGCTCTCCCACTTGTCCGCGCGGAAGGCGAGGAGCTTGTCTATGGCGGCAAGGCACTCCTCAAACGAGGGAATATCCCCGCAGAATTTCACTGGCTCGGAGCGCCAGTAGAGATCATCGTTGTACAGATTTTCTGTCATCTGATCCAGATTGAAGATATAGATCATGCGGCTCTTGTCCAGCCTGAACGGCCTGTGTACGACGCGGACGTAGAGGTCGCCGCAGGGAGCGGCGCAGTACTCTTCCGTCTCCGTATGCGGTGAAAGCTCCATTATCCGCCTGTAGTCTTCCTCCGTAAAGAACTGCTCCGCCTTAAGTGACAGCAGCCTTTCATCCGTACCGAGCCGGTCATATATTTTTTTCAGTTCTTCAAAATCCGCCATTACTGCCTCCCGAGAAGCCTGTCATAAAGCTTCTGATACTCGCCTGCCGAGCTCCTCCACGAGAAATCCTTTTTCATGGCGCGCTCGGCCATTTGATTCCAGCGGCGCTTGTGGTCATAGTATATACGCTCAGCATAACGCACGGTAGCCATCATCTCATGAGCGTTATAATTTGCAAAGGAAAAGCCCGTGCCGGTGTTTGCGTATTCATTGTACGGCTCTACCGTATCCTTCAGTCCGCCTGTCTCTCTGACTATGGGCAGCGAGCCGTAGCGCAGCGCGATCAGCTGGCTCAGGCCACAGGGCTCAAAGAGCGAAGGCATCAGGAATGCGTCCGAGGCCGCGTATATACGCCGCGAAAGCGCATCTGAATAGTAGATATTTGCCGAGACCTTGCCGGGATATTTGCCGGCATAGTATTTGAAAAGATCCTCGTATTTCCACTCTCCCGTCCCCAGAATGACAAACTGGATCTCATCATAGAGCAGCTCTTCAAAGACTCTCTGGACAAGATCAAAGCCCTTCTGGTCGGTAAGTCTGGATACGATGCCTATCAGCATCTTCTTTTCATCGACATCCAGCCCAAGCTCCTTCTGGAGGGCTGTCTTGTTTTGTTTTTTGCATGTCCTGAATGTATCCGCGTTGTAGTTTTTGCAGAGCGCCCGATCGGAAGCAGGGTCAAAGCTCTCCGTATCTATGCCGTTAAGAATACCGAAAAAGCTGTCACGCCTTGCCCAGAGCAGGCTCTCGAGCCTTTCGCCGTAGAAGGGCGTCTTTACCTCCTCAACGTAGGTGCGGCTGACCGTCGTCACGGCGTCCGAATACACTATGCCGCCCTTGAGCAGATTTGCGTCCCTGTAAAATTCGAGCTTGTCCGGAGTAAAAAGATACTCGGGAAGTCCCGTTATCTTCATGACGTCGTTCTTGCCCCAGAGGCCCTGGAATCTGAGGTTGTGGATGGTCATGACCGTTTTTATATCCCGGTAGAAGGAATCGGCCGAGAATTTGTTTTTGAGATAGACCGGCAGGAGCCCCGTATGCCAGTCGTTGCAGTTGATCACGTCAGGCCTGAAGCCGACCTCGGGCAGGACAGAAAGAGCGGCGAATGAAAAGAAGCTGAACTTCTCGATATCCCAGAGCATGTCGCCGTAAGGCGTGCTTCCTCCGAAATACTCTTCGTTGTCCACAAAGTAAAAGACAACGCCCTGATATTCAAGTTTTAAAACTCCCACGTATCTGTCGCGCCCGTTGAAATACGTATAAAACGAGCCGATGTACTCCATGGCGTCGCGGTATTTCTGGGGTATGCACATATACTTCGGAAGCACGACTCTTACGTCGTAATTTTCTTTGTCGAAATACTTCGGAAGCGAACCTATAACATCGGCAAGTCCGCCTGTCTTGATAAAAGGCACGCTCTCAGCGGCAGCAAATAGTATATTGGTCATACGCCCTCCCTGGCTGTTTTTTTAAGTTCACGCGCGTTGATGATCGCGGCTTCGGATATATGATCGCCTCCGACGAGCCTGGCTATCTCTTCGATCTCCTGCTCGGGTCCCAGCTTCTTTATAAGAGTCCTCGTATGCCCCTCGCCGGCGTTTTTCTCTATACAGAAATGCACGTCCGCGGCGGCGGCTATCTGAGGAAGATGGGTTATGCAGATGACCTGATGGTGGGACGATATACGTCTCAGCATAACGGCAACTCTGCTCGCTGTCCGTCCGCTGATACCTGTATCGATCTCATCGAATATCAGCGAGGGTATCTCGTCTCTGTCTGAAAGCACCGTCTTTACGCCGAGCATGATCCTTGAAAGCTCGCCGCCCGAGGCCACCTGGTTCATGGGCCGGAGAGGTTCGCCCGGGTTTACAGAGATCATAAAGCAGGCTTCATCGCGCCCGTTTTCGGAATAATCTCCGGTATCGCGGATATCGATCTCAAACCTGACCTCAAGAAAGTTCAGCCCTTCGAGCGCTGCTCCGACAGCCTCGCAAAGAGGCGCCGCGGCCCTGCGTCTGGCGCTGCTGAGTCTTTCGGAGACCAATCTTAGTTCATTCTCCTTTTCCGCCGCCTCAGCCCCGGCCTTCAGCCGATCTTCGTCGTAGCGTTCCAGCTCCGCCAGGCGCGTCTGCCTCGAGGCAAGCGCCTCCATGATGCCCTCGCGTCCGCGGCCGTACTTGGATTCGAGATGATGTATCTCATCAAGTCTTCTTTCCATCCGCCGAAGCTCCTCCGGATCGTAATCCAGAGATGAGGCGTAGTCTCTCAGCTCTCTGCTGCAGTCGCCGAGTATGCTCTCGACTGTCTCCATGCTCTCGAGCACCGATGACAGCGCCGCGTCGGTTGCGGCAGCGCTTCGCAGATATCTTACGGCTCCCGCTGCCTGCTCCGAGGCGGAGTCCCTTCCGTCGTCGAGAAACCTCAGGGCAGCGCCCACATCACCGGCAA
>CAMOQY010000154.1 GCA_946623295.1 uncultured Lachnospiraceae bacterium
TCGGGCTCTGTTTCAAGAAACAGCTCCCGCGGCAGGAAGGGCGTCCCCGCATAGAATTGCTTGATAAAATCGGAGAGGATCTGCGCGTCGGTATCCCCCGGCGCCACACGCATATGCACGTGGTCGCGTCCGATCAGCTTGCCCTCGCGGACAAAAAACACCTGCGCAACGGCGTCCTCGTAAAATACCCCTTCTTCTCCCGCGGGAACTCCCGGAGCCCCGGCCTCATGTGTGTCTTCCGGCTGGTCGTCATCCTGTTTAGGCGCGTTCGCCTCTCCGCGCGCTATAGCTATGATATCGCGGTTTTCCTGATCGGTATCGGAGATCTTCTGACTCTCCTCCATGTGATTTATGGTGTAGAGCACCTCGCGCCACGAGGCCGCACTCTCAAAGTCGAGCCGCTCCGCGGCGTCCTGCATTCTCGCGGTCACATCTTTTTTCACAGGGCCGTAGTTGCCCTTCAGAAAATCCTCCGCGGCCGCGATCTGCTGTCTGTACTCCTCCTGGCTCACAAAGCCCTGACACGGCGCCTTGCAAAGTCCGATATGATAATTAAGGCATGGCCGCTCCAGCCCCGTCTCCTCGGGCAGTTTTCTGCTGCAGCTGCGCAGGCAGAAGAGCTTCTGCACCATCTTGATAGCGTCGCGCACCGACGTGCCGGTAGTGTACGGGCCGTAGTACCTGGCTCCGTCGCGGCGCAGACGTCTCGCGAGAGTTACCCTGGGAAAGGCCTCGGACACAGAAATACGGATGTAAGGATAAGCCTTATCATCCGTGAGCATAGTGTTGTATTTGGGACAATGTTCCTTGATCAGGTTGCATTCGAGGACCAGCGCTTCGGTCTCGGAATCGGTCACGATGTACTCGAACCACGCGATCTGCGAGACCATCTTTTCGATCTTCGGCGAGCGCTTATATCCGGCCTGAAAATACTGCCTGACCCTGTTTTTGAGCACGATGGCCTTGCCCACGTAGATGATGCGGTCCTCCGCGTCATGCATGAGGTATACGCCCGGGCGGTCTGGCAGCTTTTTAAGTTCTTCGGGTATGTTGAACATGGAACGCCTTTTTAAATAATCCGACCGCGCCTTTCGGCCGCTGCTGCGTACGCGGAAAGCTTTGCGGCGTTTTCGTCAAACCAGCAGCGAAAGCTTCGTTAAGAAAACCGCAGAAAAATCAACTGTTTGAGCGAAGCGAGTTTTGATTTTTCAAGGTTTTTAGAAGCCGAGCGCGCTGGTTTAGAAAACGAGCGCACTGGCTTTCCGCGTACGCAGCAGCGGCCGGGACAGGCGCGGTTCAGTACTAAAGATCAGAGTGTATCTGCGGGCTCCGTGGCAGAATCAGAGTCCGCGGACTCTGTCCTGACATCAGGCTCTGCCACGGGAGCAGGATCTGCCACAGGGGTGGATTCCGCTGCGGGAGCGGGTTCTGCGGACTCTGTCACAGGGGCAGGTTCCGCTGCGGGAGCAGGATCTGCGGACTCTGCCACAGGGGCAGGTTCCGCCGCGGGAGCAGAATTCTTAACCTCGCCAAGCAGCTGCATAAACTCCTTGCCGGTGATGGTCTCCTTTTCGATGAGGAAGCCGGCGATACGGTCCATCGCCTCGCGGTTGCTGCCGATCAGGGCCTTTGACTTTTCATAGGCCTCCTTCAGCTTGTCGCGGACGGCGCGGTCGATCTCGGCGGCCGTCGCATCGGCGCAGTTGAGCTTGCTGTATCCGGTCAGATACTGGCTCTCGATGCTTTCAAGAGCCATCAGGCCGAACTCCTCGCTCATTCCGTAGCGCGTGATCATATCGCGGGCCATCTTTGTGGCTTTTTCTATATCGTTTGAAGCGCCGGTGGAGACCGAGTCAAAATACAGCTCCTCCGTGGCGCGTCCGGCCAGCAGAGTGACAAGTTCCTCTTCCATCTCGACCTTCGTCATCAGGAAGCGCTCCTCTTCGGGAGTCTGCATGACGTAGCCGAGAGCACCCATGGTACGTGGCACGATAGTGATCTTCTGGACCGGCTCGGTGTTCTTCTGGAGCGCGGCGGCAAGTGCGTGGCCGACTTCGTGGTAAGCAACCATGCGCTTTTCCTTTTCGTTCATCACGCGGTCCTTCTTTTCCTTACCGGCGATAACGACCTCTACCGACTCAAAGAGATCCTTCTGGCTCACGGCTTTGCGGCCGCTCTTGGCGGCGAGGATCGCGGCTTCATTTATCATGTTCGCGAGATCCGAGCCCACCGCGCCCGCGGTAGCCATAGCGATCTCGTTCAGATCGACGGTCTCATCCATGCGAACGTCCTTCGCGTGGACGCGGAGCACCGCCAGACGCCCCTTAAGGTCGGGCTTGTCTACGATAATGCGGCGGTCCAGACGGCCCGGGCGGCAGAGCGCGGGATCAAGCACCTCGGGGCGGTTGGTCGCCGCGAGGATAAAGACGCCCTTGCTGGAATCGAAGCCGTCCATTTCGGCGAGCAGCGCGTTCAGAGTCTGCTCGCGCTCGTCGTTTCCGCCGAATCTGGTATCACGGCTCTTGCCGATGGCGTCGATCTCATCTATGAATATGATGCAGGGGGCCTGCTGCTGGGCGTTTTTAAAGAGATCTCTCACGCGCGAAGCACCCACGCCTACAAACATCTCGACGAAGTCCGAGCCTGCCAGCGAGAAGAAAGGCACCTTTGCCTCACCCGCGACAGCCTTTGCCAGCAGCGTTTTGCCCGTACCTGGAGGGCCCACGAGCAGCGCGCCCTTGGGGAGCTTCGCGCCGATCGCAGAATATTTGCCCGGATTGTGCAGGAAGTCAACTATTTCGATCAGGGAATCTTCAGCCTCGTCCTGTCCGGCCACATCCGCAAATGTGATGCCGGTCTCCTTCTGCATATAGAGCTTTGCAGAGGATTTACCGACGCCGAAGATCCCGCCGCCTGAGCCGCCCGATTTTCTCAGCATAAATGAGAAAATCACAAAAACGGCTATCATGGGGATCATGTATATCAGCATCTGCAGCAGGAAGCTGGTCTCAACGATGACTTTGCCCTCAACAGGGATCCCTTTCTCAAGCAGCATTTCCCGCAGCTCGTCCACGCCGCCCACGATTCCCGTGGTGTACGTGGTGGTCCCGATGCCTTCCTTTACAACAAGCGTAAGCTTCAGGTAGCTCTCGTCGATCTCGACTTTTTCAATATTCGCAGCCGGCGTGCTCTCGATCTTCTGGAGGAATTCATTATAGGTCAGCTCGCCGCTGCCCGTAGAAAAGATCCCCCTCGAGAGAAAAGCGAGCATAAAGAGCACCGCCATGATCAGCGTCGCCACCCCAAGAAAACTGCGCTTGTTATTGTCGTCTTTTTTGTTTTTGTTGTTATCGTTCATACTCTGCCTTTTCTGCGGGTCCCAAACCAATTCCGTACAGACCGGTCCTGCCCGCATCCGCGGCTCTTATCGGCAAAAACGCCCGCCCCGGATTTCTACATAATTATATGGGACAGGCCTTTTTTTAGCAATAAAGTTTTTATTAAGAATTCCAAAATAACCTATTATCTTTTTGCATTTCTTTTGCACCGGCGGGCGGAATGTACCCGGATTCCTCTGCCACAATGTCTTTCGAACTGCGTTTCATACTTTTTTCTGATTTTCGAGAAAAAAGTATGAAAACCTGCCTCTGTCGCTGCAGATTGGAGTGCTTTTCTGCTTCCCCATTTCATACTTTTTCTCTGTTTTTGAGAAAAAAGTATGAAAACCTACCGCTGTCGCTGCAGATTGGAGTGCTCTTCTGCTTCCCCGTTTCATACTTTTTCTCTGTTTTTGAGAAAAAAGTATGAAAACCTGCCTCTGTCGCTGCCGGCGAAGTGCTCCCCTGCTTCCCCATTTCATACTTTTTTCTGTTTTTTGAGAAAAAAGTATGAAAACCCATCGCTGTCGCTGCAGATGTGAGTGCTCTTCTGCTTTCCCATTTCATACTTTTTCTCTGTTTTTGAGAAAAAAGTATGAAAGACACAAAAAA
>CAMOQY010000155.1 GCA_946623295.1 uncultured Lachnospiraceae bacterium
CGGCGGCTTCATTTGTAAGAGCCGCCTCATCGACAGGAACTCTGGGATCCAGAATTGATTTCAGAGTATACGTATCCACGAGCGTGCGCGAGGAATAATAGCTGTTGATCAGGCTTACAACGTCGGCATCTTTATTCATCTGCCAGTCGGCAGTAGTAGCTATCTCTGATGTGGACGCGGCGGAATCGCCCGAAGGAGATGCGCTCCCGCTTCCGCCTACGAGCTTTATGGCAAGGAAAATAAGCGCGCCGATGATCACGGCAGACAGCAGGATTATAAGGATGGTAACGCCTGTACCCTTCTTTTCGTCGTACGGCTCGAACTCGTCATCGTCATCATCGCGCTTGGGGGTGATCTTTCTTACCGGGCGCACGGGGGAAGCCTGCTTTGGCTCCGCAGGCTCATAGCCGCCCTCGTCCTCGGGCTGGGTTTCGCTTATTTTGTCAGAAACTTCAAGAGGCTCGGGAATATCCACCTCAAGGTCTTCAAAATCTTCACTTTCGTTCAGACCGTCCCAGGCATTTTCAAAATCGTCATTTGCCTCGAGACTGTCCCAATTATCGTTTTTCGTCATTTTATCTCCTGGCATATATACGTTATTGCTTTTGCATAGCTTTTGGTATTATACCACCCATGCCGGGTTTGTACAACTTTTTTGTTATACCGGCGAACTTCCTTTAGGTTCGAATCCCGTCCGGGTATGAAAAAACCGCCTTATCGGCGGTTTTTATGTGCCTGGCGGGCAAAGCGGGCGAAGCGCTGCCTGCGGCAGATACAGCGAGCACGCTTTGGGATGACGTCCGATGAAACGATCCGCTCTGCGGGCGTTGAATCGCTGACGTCATCCGGCGAACTTCCGACAGGTTCGAATCCCTGACGGCACACAAAAGAGGCACCCTTAGGTGCCTCTTAGTGTGCCCGGCGGGATTCGAACCCGCAGCCTTCAGAGTCGGAGTCTGATGCGATATCCAATTTCGCTACGAGCACGAGCGGGGGCGGCGCTGAAGCCGCCGGCCGGTTTTACTTATCGTTTTCTTCCACGTCCTTCATCGAAAGGTTCACGCGGCCCATCTTATCGATCTCGACGACCTTTACGGTAACCTTATCGCCGATCTTGACAACGTCCTCGACCTTAGCGACACGGCGCTTTGCAAGCTTGGAGATGTGCACGAGCCCGTCCTTGCCGGGAGCTATCTCCACAAATGCGCCAAAGGTCATCAGGCGCACGACGGTGCCCTCATATACCTCTCCGACGGTAACGTCGTTGACGATGATATTGATGATTCCGATGGCCTTCTCGATGCCCTCGGGATCGGTGCCGCATACGGATACGTTGCCGTCGTCGTCGATGTCGATCTGTACGCCGCACTCCTCGATGATCTTGTTGATGACCTTGCCCTGCTTGCCGATGACGTCACCGATCTTCTCGGGATTGATGCTGATCTGGCGGATCTTGGGAGCATATTTGCTGATCTCGGCACGAGGCTCAGCGATGGCTTTGGCCATAACTTCGTCCATGATATATACACGGGCCTCACGGGCGCGGGCGATAGCGCCGCGGATGATGGACTCGGTAAGTCCGTGGATCTTGATATCCATCTGGATGGCAGTGATGCCCTTCTTTGTACCGGCGACCTTGAAGTCCATGTCTCCGAAGAAATCCTCGATACCCTGGATATCGGTCAGAAGCAGATAATCATCGTCGCTATCTCCTGTCACAAGGCCGATGGAGATGCCGGCTACCGGGCTCTTTGTGGGCACGCCTGCGGCCATCAGGGCCATAGAGGAAGCGCACACGGAGGCCTGAGAGGTGGAGCCGTTGGACTCGAGAGTCTCGGAGACCGCACGGATCGCATAGGGGAAATCGGCCTCGCTGGGAAGCACGGGGAGCAGGGCTCTCTCAGCCAGCGCGCCATGACCGATCTCACGGCGTCCCGGTCCGCGGTTGGGCTTTGTCTCGCCTACCGACCATGACGGGAAATTATACTGATGCATATATCTCTTTGCAGTCTCGGTGTCGTCCAGGCCGTCCAGCTTCTGAGCGCTGGAAAGCGGAGCGAGGGTGACCGCGTCAAGGATCTGGGTCTGTCCGCGGGTGAACATCGCGCTGCCGTGAACTCTGGGCAGCAGGTCGATCTCTGCGGCCAGAGGGCGGATCTGATCGATGGCGCGCCCGTCGGGACGCTTGTGATCGCGGAGGATCATCTTTCTTACAGTGACCTTCTGGAATTTATATACGGCGTCCTCGATAAGTCCGAGCCAATCGGGATGCTCGCTGAGGAAAGGCTCGGCTCCGTAGCGCTCGGCCAGCTTTTCCTTGACCTGGCGGATGTTCTCGTCGCGCACCTGCTTTTCATCGGCAAATACGGCAACCTCCATGGCCTCGGGCGTGATGAACGATACCATGTCATTCCACAGATCCTCGGGAACGGTAACGCTCTCATAGGTATGCTTGGGCTTGCCGACCTCTGCAACGATCTGATCCATCCACGCGATGACGGTCTTGTTTACCTCGTGAGCCTTGAAGATGGCGTCGAGCATGATGTCCTCGGGCACTTCGTTCGCGCCGGCTTCGATCATGATGACCTTCTCGCGCGTAGAAGCTACGGTGAGCGCCAGATCAGAGACATTTTTCTGATCCTGCGTGGGGTTGACTATAAGCTCTCCGTCTATAAGTCCCATCATGGTAGCTGCTACGGGGCCGTCAAAGGGGATATCCGAAATGGATACGGCCAGAGACGCGCCGAGCATAGCGAGCAGGTCGGGGTTGCACTCAGGGTCAACGCTCATGACCATGTTGTTGATGGTCACGTCGTTTCTGTAATCCTTGGGGAAAAGAGGACGCATGGGCCTGTCGATCACGCGGCTGACAAGCACTGCGTGCTCGCTGGCCTTGCCCTCGCGCTTGTTGAACCCGCCGGGGATCTTGCCGACCGAGTACATCTTCTCGTCATAGTCTACGGAAAGCGGGAAAAAGTCGATGCCGTCCCTGGGCTTCTCGGAAGCGGCTACGGTAGAAAGCACGACTGTATCGCCGTAGTGCATAAAAGCAGCGCCGTTGGCCTGAGCGCCCACGCGGCCGATGTCGACTGACAGGGTCCTGCCTGCCAGTTCCATGGAATAGGTTTTGTACATTTGAAATCTCCTTATAAGATATTTTCATAAGGAAGGGCTTCGAAACTACTGAAAAATGCAGGTCGCCGATCCGCGCTTTTCAGTGGTCTCGAACAGCACCTTCCTTATTTTTTACTGCTGTGCCTGCCTTTGCAGGTCTGTTTCCATCATGCAAATAGGGCGGTAATCCGCCCTATCTGCATATAAAGATTACTTACGGATGCCGAGCTTCTCGATCAGAGCACGGTAGGCCTCGATGTCGGTCTTCTTGAGGTAATCAAGCATACCGCGGCGCTGGCCGACCATCTTCAGAAGTCCGCGGCGTGAGTGATGATCCTTCTGATTCGTCTGAAGGTGCTCGGTAAGCTCTCTGATCCTCTCGGTCAGAATGGCGATCTGAACCTCAGGTGAACCGGTATCGCCTTCCTTACGTCCGTAAGCGGCGATGATCTCAGCCTTTTTCTCTTTGGTGATCATGTCTTTTCCTCCTTTTTTTATTCTGACCGTTACTGCGTCCCGGTCGGAGTACTCCAAGGACCCGGTAACGGCGAAACCTGCGTGATTATAGCATGCACGCTCGTTTTCGTCAAGCTGTTAATGACTTCGGGAGCGGTGCTTTTCGTTTTTCGGCGTCAGTGTATATACGTCACATACCTGACGGGTGTGCGGTAATCCATATCCGTGATGCAGATGCCGCGGCGGCGGCTGCGGGCGTGGACGACCTGCCCGTCGCCTATATAGATGGCCACGTGATTAATGGTTCCGTTCTTTGCATAAAAGACCAGATCACCCTTGCGCAGCTCGGAGCGGCTGATGCGTTTGCCTTCGGCTGCCTGAGAGCCCGAATAGTGC